>NZ_JBSGUS010000003.1:123819-401971 GCF_053608045.1 Kribbella sp. NPDC055071 | reverse complement strand
CAACGCACCACCGTGACACTCAAAATCCTCCACAAACGACATGGCCGCCGCAACTCCTCAAATCGAGGTGTTGCGACGACCACGTGAACCCGCCGTCGGGAGGGGCCAGTTTCCTTTAGCGCAAGGTGTTGAAGGAATCGCCCCCCACCCCACCTTCTTTTCCTTCCTTCCTTCAGCTCAGCGCAAGGTGTTGAAGGAATCTCGGATGATGTCGAGGGCTTCTGCGGTTTCGTCTTCGGTCAGGGTCATCGGCGGGGCCATCCGTAGGACGTTGCCGTAGAGACCGCCCTTGCCGATCAGGAGGCCGCGGTTCTTGGTCTCCTGCTGGAGTTTGGCCGTCGTGGCCGGGTCGGGGCTGCGGTCGTCCGGCTTGACGATCTCCGCGGCCAGCATCAGGCCCTTGCCGCGAACGTCGCCCAGCTCAGGGAACTCCTCGGAGATGCCGCGCAGCCCGTCGGCCAGCTGGGCGCCGCGCTTGGCCGCGTTCGCCTGCAGGTCGTGATCGAGCAGATAGTCGATCGTTGCCTTCGCCGCACTGGTCGAGATCGGGTTCCCGCCGAACGTCGACAGCGAGTTCGCCTTGATGCTGTCCATCAGCTCAGGCTTGGCGACCACTCCCCCGATCGCGAACCCGTTGCCGAGCCCCTTCGCGAACGTCATCGCATCGGGGACGACGTCGTGCGCCTGGATCCCCCAGAAGTGTTCACCGGTCCGGCCCCACCCGGTCTGGACCTCGTCGGAGATGAGCAGGATCCCGAACTCGTCCAGCACCTCCTTGAAAGCGCCGTACAGACCGTCCGGCGGTGACGAGAACCCGCCGACACCCTGGATCGGCTCAGCGATCAAGCAGGCCACGTCACCGGCCGTGGTGGTCTCGATGACGTTGCGCAGGTCGTCGACGCAGACCTTGATGTAGTCGGCGTCGGGCAGGTCGCGGAACGGACTGCGGTACCGGTACGCGCCCTGCAGGTACTGCACGTTCACCGGGGAGAGGCTGCTCGCCGACCAGCCACGGTTGCCGGTGATCGCGACCGTGCCGAACGCGCGGCCGTGGTACGAGTTGCGCATGGCAAGAACCTGGTTGGACCGACGGTTCTGGGTGGCCAGCAGCAGGGCGGTCTCGTTCGCCTCGGTGCCGGAGTTGGCGAAGAAGACCTTCGCGTCCGGGATCCCGGACAGCTCGGCGATCTGCTCGGCCAGCTCGATCTGCTTGCGGATCAGGTACACCGTCGAGGTGTGCGCGATCCCGGTCCCGAGCTGCTCGCGCACCGCCTCGGAGATCTCCGCGATGTCATACCCGATCGCGTTGGTCAGGATGCCGGCGAAAAAGTCGAGATAACTGTTGCCCTCACCATCGGTGACCCGTCGGCCGGACCCCTGCACGATCTCGATCGGCTCCTCGTAGTACAACGCGAGCCAGTCCGGCATGACGGCCTTGTGACGCTCCCAGAGCTCCGCATGTGTCATGTCCAACCTTTACCTCACCTGATAGTGCACGTCTATCGCAGTTAGGGTGCTCTGCGTGACAATGCCGAGCGTTCCGCATGTGGATATCGAGTCGCTGGAGCACTTCGACCGGCTGCTGGCCGCGGGGGCCACTGCGATGGCGGGGTGGCGGGTTCAGTCGGTGGATCTGACCCGGCGGACCGCTGAGATCATCGGGCTGAAGCCGATGGGCTCCTTGTTCCTGGGCTGTGTGCTGGAGGACAAGGCTGACGCCTGGATCCGCGACGGGGGCGGACTGGTGTTCCCCGCCATTCCGGAGCTGCCGTTCGACGCGTACCGCGGACGCCTGTACGACGCCGACGAGCTGTACGCCGGTCTGGAGCACGGGTACGACGCCACCCCGGACGCCCGCATCTACGCCTGGTCCCGCCAGCAGGACGAAAAGGGCGACACCAGCCGCACCCTGGCCGCGGCCTTGCACGACCACGCCATCGCAGACGCCCTGTCCGAGCTACCGAACGGCAGGCCATGGGTGGGGGTGATGGGCGGCCACGGCGTGCGGCGTGGCAGCGACGACTACCGGTCCGCCGTACTGCTAGGCCGTGCACTCGCCCGCGCGAACCGCATGGTGGTGACCGGCGGCGGTCCAGGCGCCATGGAGGCCGCCAACCTGGGTGCGTCGCTGGCGTCGTACGACGACACCGTGGTCGACCAGGCTCTAGCCGCGTTAGCCGCCGTACCGTCGTTCCGGCCGTCTATCGGCGACTGGGCCGCGGCCGGTCTCGCCGTACGCTCGCAGTACCCCGGTGACGGCGGCCTGTCGATTCCGACCTGGTTCTACGGTCACGAGCCGCCGAACGTGTTCGCGGGCGCCATCGCGAAGTACTTCTCCAACGCACAGCGCGAGGACGTCCTGCTCGGCCAGGCACGCGGCGGCATCATCTACCTGGCCGGCGCCGCCGGAACTGTGCAGGAGGTCTTCCAAGCCGTCACGCCGAACTACTACGGCGACGCGGTCACCCAGATCCCGCTCATCCTCGTCGGCGTGGAGCACTGGACGGTTAGCCTGCCGGTCTGGCCTCTACTCCAATCCCTCGCCGCTGAGCGCCACCTGCAACTCCACCTGGTCGACACCATCGACGAGGCCGCTTCACTCGTCAGTTGACGCGCTGCGGCTTGAACTGCATCGGCGGATCGGCGTACGCGTCCTGCGACTCCACAAGCTGCAACTCGCGCTCCCCCGACGCATGGGTGCGTGTGAGCAGTTCGAACACGCTGGACGTCGTACGCGCGAGTGCCTCCGCCAGATCGCCCGCACGCCGGTAGTGCGCTGTAAAGAGCGCAGCCGTCACGTCGCCCGAGCCGTTCGCCTTCATCGGGATGTACGGCGTCTGGATCAGCCACGCACCGCTGTCGTCCACGGCCAGCATCTCGATCGTCCCGTCCTCCCGGTCCGGTCGCTCGACGCTCGTGACGAGCACCGTCCGCGGTCCCGTCGTACGCACGAGCTCAACAGAAGCCAGCGTGGACTCCAGCGTGTCCGGCTCAGTGTTGGTCAGGAAGCCCAGCTCGAACTGGTTCGGCGTGATGATGTCGGCCGCCGGAACCACCCGGTCACGCAGCAGCACCGGAATCTCCGGAGCGACGAAGCAACCGGACTTCGCGTTGCCCATCACCGGGTCACACGAGTACACCGCAGCAGGATTCGCTGCCTTCACCCGCTGCACCGCATCGAGGATCACATCCCCGATCCCCACCCCGCCCTGGTAACCGGACAGCACCACGTCGATCTGCGGAAAAACCCCACGCTCCTCGATCCCCAGCAGCACCTCACGCACATCCTCCGGGCTGATCATCGGCCCCCGCCACGCGCCGTACCCGGTGTGGTTCGAGAAGTTCACCGTATACACCGGCAACACCTCAACCCCGATCCGCTGCAACGGAAACACAGCAGCCGAGTTCCCCACATGCCCCAAAGCCACCGCCGACTGAACCGAAAGAATCTTCACCCCCCGATCATCCCATCCACCCGCTTCGTCAACTTCACGTCCTCTTCCTCGAAGCCGAGGCGCTGGTAGAAGGCACGGGCGTTGGTGTTGGCGGCACCGGTGTCGAGGGTGATCGTCGTCAAGCCCAACTGCTTGGCGTGTTCCGAAACCGCGTCGATCAACCCACGCCCAACGCCATGCCCCTCGTAGTGGGTGGAGACTGCGAGCTCACCGACGTACAGCTCGGGCTGCCCGGACCAGTGCCTGCGTTCCGCACCGGAAACGAAGCCTGCGACCACACCGTCAACTTCCGCGACGTAGACGAACCGGTCTGGCTCATCGGCTCGGTCCACGGCCTGCAGAACCCAATCCGACACAGCTACGGCCACCCCGTCGGTCGGCCGCCAGGGAGCAACCCCCTCAGCCAGCCGCGACGCCAGGTCGAGGACTGCTCGCCGGTCCCGCTCCGCATACCGCCGTACCGTGTGACGCATGACAACCAGTCTGCCGCGATGACAGGCTCGAAGGTCAGCTGGGAGACCGGTTCAGCCGGCGGTGAGCCAGGCCTCGGCCTTGTCGAGGAAGGTGTCCACCTCTTCGACGTCGTAGCCCTCGGTCAAGCGGACCGGGGTGAACTGGACGCGCCGGATCTCGCGGATCGTCACCGGACGGGTCACCGGCTGCCCGTTGACGGTGGCCAGGAGCCGGTCGATGAACTCGTCGACCTCGTACGGCGCATACCCCTCGCGCAGCCGGACCGGTGTGAACTGCGGGTTGGGCAAAGTCGTGGCGGGCCTCGCCACCTGCCGATTCGGCAACGAGCGCTCGGCCTCCATCAGGAACTCGTCGACCTCTTCGATCGGATAGCCCGGGCCGAGGAGAGGCGTCCGGAACACGGCGTTGCGGAGCTCGTCGACAGTGACCGCCGAGGTCGCCCGGCGCTCGACCGTCGCGATGATGCGGTCGACGAGGGCGTCGACCTGCCCGCAGTCGTACCGCTGCCCGAGCCGCCGGACGCGGAACTCGGGCTTCACCATCACTTGGAGGCGGCAGCGAGTTGGCCGCAGGCGCCGTCGATTTCCTGGCCGCGGGTGTCGCGGACGGTGGTGGGAATGCCGCCGGCCTCGAGGCGACGGACGAACTCGCGTTCGTCGGCCGGGTCGGAGGCGGTCCACTTCGAGCCGGGGGTCGGGTTCAGGGGGATCAGGTTCACGTGGACCCAGCCCCAGTCGCCCCGGGCGCGCAGCTTCTCGGCCAGCAGGTCCGCGCGCCAGGCGTGGTCGTTGATGTCGCGGATCATCGCGTACTCGATCGACACGCGGCGCTTCGTCTGCTGCGCGTACCCCCAGGCTGCGTCGAGGACCTCGTCGACCTTCCAGCGGTTGTTGATCGGCACGAGCTCGTCGCGCAGTTCGTCGTCCGGCGCGTGTAGCGACAGCGCCAGCGTGACCGGGATGCCCTCGGTCGCGAGCTGGTTGATCCGCGGCACCAGGCCGACCGTCGACACGGTCACCCCGCGCGCCGAGATCCCCAGGCCCTCAGGCGACGGATCGGTGAACCGCCGAACCGCGCCGATGACGGCCTTGTAGTTGGCCATCGGCTCGCCCATGCCCATGAACACGATGTTGCTGACCCGCCCGGGACCGCCCGCGATCTCGCCGCGCGACAGCGCCCGCGCACCGTCCACAACCTGCTCGACGATCTCCGCCGTGGTCATGTTGCGCGTCAACCCGGCCTGACCGGTCGCGCAGAACGGACACGCCATCCCACACCCGGCCTGGCTCGAGACACACATCGTGGTGCGGTCGGTGTAGCGCATCAGCACCGACTCGACCAACGAACCGTCGAGCAGCTTCCACAGCGTCTTACGGGTCTGCCCGTTGTCGCACTCCAGGTCCCGAACCCGGGTCAGCAGCGGCGGCATCAGCTCAGCCACCAGCTTGTCCCGGGTCGCGGCCGGCAGATCGGTCATCTCCGCGGGGTCCGAGACCAGCCGGGAGAAGTAGTGGTTCGACAGCTGCTTGGCGCGGAACGCGGGCTCCCCCAGCGCGGTAACCGCCGTACGGCGCTCCTCCCCGGTGAGGTCGGCCAGGTGCCGCGGCGGCTTTTTGGCGCGACGTGGCTCATCGAAGACAAGGGGAAGGGAGGTAGTCATAACCGACCCATTGTCGCAAGCCGGAGCAACGGTTCACAAATTCACATCCACGACGTGCCGAGGATCACTCCTCGACGTACTTCCGCAAGGCCTCGCGAACGTCGTCCGCGTTCGGGACCGCCTGCACCGTCTGCCCATCTGTGACACTCGCGGTCCCGGGACACTTCGTGGTCGAGATGTCGAGTTCGGCGATCCGCCGGCGACTACGCACGTCGTACAGCGTCACGTGGTCCACCGTCGGCCGCAACCGAAGGTCAACGGCTTTGGGGACGTTGTAGTGACACATGGTCGCGCCCGCGTCCTTCACCGTCAGCTCATCGAAACAGGCAACCGCCTGGACGACCTCCGGCGCCGGAGTCCACACCGGGTCGTTGGGGAAGGTCGGAGCCCTGTCCCCGAAGGTCAGGATGGGATGCGGTGCCGGTCCGTCGTACGGCGGCGCATCGGGCCGCGCTATGCGACGACCAGGCTCGCACAACTTCGCCAGGCTGGGCTTCGAGGCATCCGACTCCTGTGGAGCAAAGGCGGCGTAGTAGACGACTATCCCGGCCACTGCGATCGCCACGACCGCAATGAACGCCCGGTACACGATCTTTCCCCCACCTGTCATCGGCACAGCATGTCAACTGACAAGGCCATCCGGCCTACGACTCCTTGCGGTCGGAGTGGCCGAGCTTGCGATCCGGCGCGATCCGGTCCCGGACCAGTTGCTTCAACGTCGGGATCTCCGCGAACCCACCTTCGCCCTTGCGCGACCACAACGTCTCCCCGTCGAGCCGCACCTCGAACACCCCACCCGTCCCCGGAATCAGCGCCACCTCCCCCAACTCCTGTGGGAATGTGGTCAGCAGCTCCTGCGCCGTCCACGCCGCCCTGAGCAACCACCGACACTGCGTGCAGTACTCAATCTCCAACCGCGGCTCTCTCATCACCCACCCAGTATCCCGAGCCCACCCGCACCCCCGAGCCCGCCCGCACCCCCGCGGACAACCTCCCGCCCGAGCCGACTTTGTGCACCAGGTCCGTACGCCGAAGCAGTCGCGGTACGGATCTGGTGCACAAAGTGCCCGTCGGTGCTCAGGCGGAGTAGCCCTTCGGCGGGATCAGGGTGGCGAGCTGGTTGAAGGTCAGCCAGTACGTCGCGGTCGGGGCGAAGCCGGCCGGGTCCGCGATCAGGACGGTCATGTCGCTGGAGTCGTACCCGATCACTGTGAAGTAGTGGTAGATCGTGTAGTTCGGGTAGCCCGGCGGGTGGTTGTTGGCCGGGGCAACGAGGTTGGCGACGATCGGGTAGTTGTTGTCGATGTCGAGCACGACGTCGCGCCAGAGCAGGTCACGCTGTGCCTGGGTGGGCGGATCGTTCGGCATCTCCTTGGTCTCGTACCAGCCGGTGCCGACGTGGTTGTTGAGCACCCGGGTGACCTGACCGATCCAGTCGGTGCCGTTCGTGGTGGTCGGGAGCTCGTTCGCCAACTGTTGCTGGCTCGGCGGCGAAACCCTGGCCGACAAGGCGATCCGGGTCGCCGCGGGTCCACACCAGTAGCCGGTCTGCTGGTACTGGAACTGGATGTTCAGCGTCCTGAGGGTTTGGGTCGAGTAGCCCAGGGTCGGTACGGCCTTACCGATGGCAACCGTTTCAGCAGTGGGACTCGCAGTGGCCGTGGCCGCGGTGGAGGCGATCGGCAGCGCCGCGGCGGCGATCAGGGCCAGACCGCTGAGCGCGGCCTTCAACTTCGTCGTGGTGCTCGGATGACTCGTCATGTCAGCTCCTCAGCCTCACTGGACGACCGGGGCGGGCCGTCCTTGTTTGATGCTGACACACTCACCACAACTTGTGTGGAAAAATCACCAACCCTTTCGATTCAGGTCGAAAGGGTCGGTTCGATGATCTCCCGCACCAGCCACCGCACGGCCCGCTCCGGGTACGGCCGGGGTAGCGACAAGACGATGTGATCGAACCCCAGGTCCACGGCCCGGCCGACGATGGCCCGTGTGGCCGCCGGGTCGTCGTACGAAACGATCTGCTGTAGCGACCGGCTGATCGTGCTCGGGTCGCGGCCGATCCGCGCGCACTCCGCATCCAGTCGCCGGATGCGATCGGTCAGGACGTCGAAGTCGTTGTGTGGCAGCCCAGCGATGTTCCAGATGTCGGCGTACTCGGCGATCAGACGCATCATCCGGTTGCCCCAGCCGCCGATCAGGAGCGGCGGGACCTGGATCGGCTTGGGCTCGTTCCGGTTCTGCTCGAGCCGGTAGTACCGCCCGTGGAAGTCGAAGACGTCCTGGGTCCACATCCGCCGAAGGATCTCGATGGTCTCGCGGAGCCGATCCACACCCTCGCCCGGATCGACGAGCGTCAGTCCGTACGCCGCGTACTCCGCGATCGCCGGGTTCGGTCCGGGGATGCCGCTCAGGCCGGCCGGTTGATAGGTACCGCCCGCGCCGAGACCCATGATCAGCCGACCGCCCGAGATCACGTCCACCGTGCTGGCGATCTTGCCGAGCACGGCCGGCGGGCGGATGCGGTTGCTGGTCACCAGCAGACCCAACCGCAGCCGGGTCGTCTGCGCGGCGAGCGCCGTGAGCAGCGTCCAGCCCTCGTAGATCTCGCCGTTCTTGGGGCCGGCGAGCGGCAGGAAATGGTCCCACAGCCAGGCGTCGCGGATCAGCGGGACCTCGTCCGCCTCGAGCCAGACGCGCTGGATCTCGGCGTACGGGACGTGCATCGGAGTGGTCTTCAGACCGAAGGTGGGGTGCATAATCGTCAGCCTAACTGATGATCAGCTCTCCTGACGATCAGCAGGGCGGTAGATTTAACCCCATGGCGTCGTCGGACCGGCTCGGATATCTGCTCAAACACGTTCTGGCCCGGCTCACGGAGGCGCAGACGAAGGCTCTGGCTCCGCACGGGCTGAACGGTCGCGACCTGGCCGTCCTGTCCGCCGTCGCATCCGGCGAGCCCCTCTCCCAGCTCGAGGTCGCGGCCCGCCTCCGCGTGGACCGAACGTCGATTGGTGACCTCCTGGACGGCCTGGAGGACCGTGGGCTGGTCGAGCGCCGACGCAGCCCGGAGGACCGCCGCCGCAACGTCGTGGTCCTCACTCCACACGGCGAATCCACCTTCGCCGCGGCGGAGCGCATTCGGTTAGAGCTCGAACGCGAGTTCCTCGCCCCCCTGCGCGACGGCGACCGCTTCCGCTCCGACCTCCGCGACCTCCTCGGGGAATGAGGGCTGTGGAGCGGCCGTTGGACTCTGCATCATGGGTGCATTGGCTGGGGTTCCGTTGTCCGTCCTGGATCGGTCGCGGACTCGAGTAGGTGAGACCGAGGCTGAGACGCTGCGTGCGACCGTTGAGCTGGCTCAGCGGGTCGAGGAGCTCGGGTACAAGCGGTTCTGGGTGTCAGAACACCACAGCGTGCCGGGAGTGGTCGGATCTGCCCCGACTGTGCTGGCTGCGGCCGTAGCGGCACGGACCGACCACATCCGCGTCGGCACCGGCGGTGTGATGCTGCCGAACCACCGGCCTCTCGTGGTGGCCGAGCAGTTCGGAGTGTTGGAGTCGCTGTACCCAGGCCGGATCGACATGGGCCTCGGACGCTCAGTGGGCTTCACGAATGGGATCCGTCGCGCCCTGGGCGTCGAGAAGGATGCAGCTGAGGACTTCGCCGCTCAGGTCGAGGAGTTGCTCGGCTATCTGGCCGGCACTCAGCAGAACCAGGTCCACGCCCGTCCTGGTGAGGGTCTGCGGATTCCGCCGTTCATCTTGGCCGTTGGGGAAGGTGCATTGCTGGCTGCGTCGCTGGGACTGCCGCTGGTCATCGCCGGCATCCGCGGCGAGTCGGACTTGGTGCAGTTGCTGGATCGCTACCGGCAGTCGTTCCGCCCATCCGCGTGGAGTCCGCGGCCGTACGTCGTACTCGCGGTGACTGCTGCGGTTGCGCCGACCACCGAGGAGGCACGCCAACTGCTGTTGCCGGAGGCATGGGCCAGTGCGTACTCGCGAACCCGTGGTGTCTTCCCGCCTTTGGAGCCCTCGCTGCCATCAGAGCTCAGCGCCAAGGAACGGGAGATCTTCGAGCAGTCGCTGCGCGGTCAGATCTTCGGCACGCCGGCCGAGGTCGATGCGGCGCTCGGCGGACTGGTGTCACGTACCGCCGCCGACGAAGTGCTGATCACCACGAACACCTACGACCGCAAAGACCTGCACGCGTCGTACGCCGCTCTCGCGGAGCTGACATCACCTGCTGATGCGTTCCTCTAACCGCTTGCGAACATCAGGCCACTCGTCCGCCAGGATCGAGAAGACCACGGTGTCGCGGAACGAGCCGTCGGCCTGCAGCATGTGCCGCCGCAGCACGCCCTCACGCGTCGCACCGAGCTTCGCGATCGCCGCCTGAGACCTGGTGTTCTTCAGACCGGTCTGAATCTTCACCCGTCCGAATCCGCACGTCTCGAACGCGTGCTCGAGCAGCAACAACTTGGTCGCCGGATTCACCGCGGTCCCCCACACGGACGGCGTGTAGCCGGTCCAGCCCAGGTGGATCCGCTCGTTACGGACATCGACGTCGCCGAGACTCGACGTACCGACGACCGTGCCCGCCGTTCCAAGGGGGCCATCGGCAACCAAGCGGACGACGTACGCGAACCGGCCGTCCGACGACGGGATCCACTGCGCCCGCATCTGGCCGGCACTCTCCGGCGCAGCCCCGCCACCAAAGCCCCCGGCATACACCTGCTCGCTACCGATTGCGGTGTACAACTCGTCGATGTCGCTATCCTGCAAGCGATCCAGCCGTACGACGTCGCCCACCAGCGCACGTCCGTCCGGCGCGACCGTCATGCCGTCACCCCTTCACCAGAAGATGCAGCACCAGCCAGACCGCGGGCGCCGTCGCCAGCAGCGAGTCCAGCCGGTCCATCACGCCACCGTGGCCCGGCAGCAGGTTCGACATGTCCTTGATCCCGAGGTCGCGCTTGATCATCGACTCACCGAGATCGCCGACCGTCGCAGTCAGGACCGCGATCGCACCGACGATCGCACCGACCCACCAGTTGCCGTCGAGCAGCCACACCACCGAACCGATACCGGCCCCGATGCACGCGATCGCCGAACCGGTGAAGCCCTCCCAGGACTTCTTCGGGCTGATCGTCGGCGCCATCGGATGCTTGCCGAACAGCACACCGGCCACGTAGCCACCGACGTCACTCGCGACGGTGACCAGGAAGAACGTCATCACCCGGCCTGGTCCGTCGGCATCCGGCTGCGCGAGCAGGATCGCGAACCCGGCCAGCAACGGCACATAGCCGATCAGGAACACCCCGGCACTCGCGTCCCGGACGAACCCGATCGATCCGCCCGGCATCCGCCAGAAGATCGTCGCCAGCACGGTGATCGCGAGCGCGACCAGCAGCGCCATCGGGCCACCGAAGTACGCCGCAGCGAGCATCGCGGCCGTACCGGCGAACAACGGGATCCGCGGGATCACCGCTCCACCGGTGCGCAGCGCCTTGATCATTTCGTCGACCGCGACGAGCACGGCCGCCAGCACGAGGACGACGAACAGCCATTTCTGCCAGTACAGCGATCCGAGGATCAGCGCGCCGAGACCGACACCGACCGCGATCGCCGCGGGCAAGTTCCGCCCGGCGCGGCTCGGAGTGGGACTGGGCGCGGGCGTGCTCTCGACGCCCATCACACCTCGAGCAGTTCGGCTTCCTTGTGCTTGAGCAGGTCGTCGATGGAGTCGACATACTTCTTCGTCAACCCGTCGAGCCGCTTCTCAGCACTCTTGCCCTCGTCCTCGCCCGCGTCGCCGTCCTTGACGGTCTTGTGCACCTGGTCCATCGCGTGCCGGCGGATGTTGCGGACCGAGACCTTGGCGTCCTCGCCCTTGGTCTTGGCGAGCTTGATGTACTCCTTGCGCCGCTCCTCGGTCAGCTGCGGCATGACCACGCGGATCACGGAGCCGTCGTTGCCCGGGTTCACGCCCAGGTCGGAGTCGCGGATCGCCTTCTCGATCGCGGCCATCGCGCTCTTGTCGTACGGCGAGATCAGCACGGTCCGGGGCTCCGGGACCTGGAAACCGGCCAGCTGCTGCAGCGGCGTCGGGCTGCCGTAGTAGTCGGCCACGATGCCCGCGAACATCTGCGGGTGGGCGCGGCCGGTGCGGATCGCGGCGAAGTCGTCCTTCGCGACCTCCACGGCCTTCGCCATCTTCTGCTCGGCTTCGCGGAGAGCTTCGTCGATCACGACATTCCTCGCTTCCTCTGGGCCCACCCCTCGGCGCGGCCACACTGCAAACACTACGGACGCAGGTTTACCAAATAGCGGACATCCACCCGTGTCCAACGATCCTAGTGGTACGCCGGTCGACGCCGTACCGGGGTCCTACTGACCGCCCGGGGAGACAACGGTGCCGATCTTCTCGCCATGGATGACCCGGGCGATGTTGCCTTCCTCGAGGCCGAAGATCACGATCGGCAGCGCGTTGTCGCGCGCCAGGCTGATCGCGGTGGCGTCGGCCACCCGTAGGCCGCGGGCCAGGAAGTCGTCGTACGACAGCTGGTCGAACTTCACCGCGTCCGGGTTCTTCTTCGGGTCGGAGTCGTAGACCCCGTCGACGCCCTGCTTGCCCATCAGCAGCGCCTCGGCGCCGATCTCCAGCGCGCGCTGGGCGGCGACGGTGTCGGTGGAGAAGTACGGCATGCCGGAACCGGCGCCGAAGATGACCACGCGGCCCTTCTCCAGATGCCGCTCGGCCTTGCGCGGAATGTACGGCTCGGCGACCTGGCCCATCGTGATCGCGGTCTGCACCCGCGTCTCGATGCCGAGCTTCTCCAGGAAGTCCTGCAGCGCCAGGCAGTTCATCACGGTGCCGAGCATGCCCATGTAGTCGGCGCGGTTGCGCTCCATCCCGCGCTGCTGCAACTCGGCGCCGCGGAAGAAGTTGCCGCCGCCGACCACGACGGCGACCTGGACACCGGCCCGGGCCACCTCGGCGATCTGCTTGGCGATCGAGTTCACCACGTCGGGGTCAACGCCGAGCTTGCCGCCGCCGAACACCTCACCCGACAGCTTGAGCAGCACCCGGTGATAGGCCGGCGGATGCGGCGAAGAGGCCGGATTCGTCTCGGTACCCAGGGCTTCCGTCACGATTCCGGCCTCCTCGTCGTTACTTCTTGTCAGTCTCGCGTCCTGCGATCAGGCGCCGACCTCGAAGCGGGCGAACCGCTTCACGGTCACTCCGGCCTCGTCGAGTACGGCCTTCACGGACTTCTTGCTCTCCTGGACCGACGACTGCTCGAGCAGGACGACGTCCTTGAAGAAGCCGTTCACCCGGCCCTCGACGATCTTCGGCAGCGCCTGCTCCGGCTTGCCCTCTTCGCGGGCGGTCGCCTCGGCGATGCGCTTCTCGTTCTCGACCGTCTCGGCCGGGACCTCGTCGCGGGTGGTGTACAGCGGGCGCATCGCGGCGGCCTGCATGGCGGCGCCACGGGCGGCCTCGACGTTGTCACCCTCGAACTCGACCAGGACGCCGACCTGGGCCGGCAGGTCCGCGGCACGCTTGTGCATGTACGCGGTGACCTTGCCGTCGAAGACGGCGACCTTGCCCAGCTCGAGCTTCTCGCCGATGACCGCGGCCAGGGCCTCGATGTTCTCGGCGACGGACTTGCCGTCGGACAGCTTCTCGTTCAGCAGACCCTCGACGTCGCCGACCTTGCTGGCGGCGGCGTGCGCGACGATGTCGGCCGCGAGCTGCTGGAACTGCTCGTTCTTGGCGACGAAGTCGGTCTCGCAGTTCAGCTGGACCAGCGCGTTCTCCGCGGCGGCGACCAGACCGTTGGTGGCCGACCGCTCGGCGCCACGCTTGGCCGCCTTGGCCGCGCCGTGGATGCGCAGCTCCTCGATCGCCTTCTCGAAGTCGCCGTCGGTGGTCTCGAGGGCCTTCTTCGCATCCATCATGCCCGCGCCGGTGGCGTCGCGGAGCTTCTTCACGTCAGCGGCGGTGTAGTTCGCCATTCCTCGTTCTCTCGTCTTGTCGGTGCGGCTGGATGGGCAGGCTGTGCCTGGCCGGGGTGGCGCGGCACGGGGTGCCGCCCGGGATGAACCGGGCGGCAGCCGTGACTGTCAGGCCTCGTCGGCCTTCGGGGTCTCCTCGGTCGCGGCCTCGGCCTTGACCTCAGGGGTCGCCTCAGCAGCGGCCTCGGGAGTCTCCTCGGCAGCGGCCTCGGGGGTCGCGTCAGGAGTCGCCTCCGGGGTGGCCTCGACCACCGTGGCGTCGGTCGCCACCGGCTCGGTCAGCACGTCCGTCGCCGGCTCGGCGGCGGCGGCCTCGGCGGCCGGCGCAGCGTCGGCAGGCTTGGCCTCAGGAGTGCCGTTCTGGCTCTCGAGCAGCTCGCGCTCCCAGGCAGCCATCGGCTCCTCGGCACCCAGCTCCTCGCCGGCCGCGGCCGCACCCTGGCCACCGCGCGACATCAGACCGTCGGCGACGGCGTCCGCGACGACCCGCGTGAGCAGGCCGACCGAGCGGATCGCGTCGTCGTTGCCCGGGATCGGGAAGTCGACCTCGTCCGGGTCGCAGTTGGTGTCCAGGATGCCGATGATCGGCAGCTTCAGCTTGCGCGCCTCGTCGACGGCGAGGTGCTCCTTCTTGGTGTCCACGATCCACACGGCGGCCGGAACCCGGGCCATGTCGCGGATACCGCCGAGGGTCTTGAGCAGCTTGTCGTGCTCGCGCCGCTTCTGCAGCAGCTCCTTCTTGGTGACACCGGAGCCGGCCACGTCGTCGAAGTCGATCAGCTCCAGCTCCTTGAGCCGCTGGAGCCGCTTGTTGACGGTCTGGAAGTTGGTGAGCATGCCGCCCAGCCAGCGCTGGTTCACGTACGGCATGCCGACCCGGGTCGCCTGCTCGGCGATCGCTTCCTGGGCCTGCTTCTTCGTCCCGACGAACAGGATCGCTCCGCCCGACGCGACCGTGCCACGAACGAACTCGTAGGCGCGGTCGATGTAGGACAGCGACTGCTGCAGGTCGATGATGTAGATGCCGTTGCGCTCGGTCAGGATGTAGCGCTTCATCTTCGGGTTCCAGCGGCGGGTCTGGTGTCCGAAGTGCACGCCGCTCTCGAGCAGCTGCTTCATGGTCACGACGGCCATGAGGGTGTTCCTCCTGTCGCGCCCGGATGCTTGCTCGGGCGCTGTTCTCGGTTGTCTGCGGTGCACCGGGGTTGGTCCACCACTCCTGATGCCCGTCGGCGCACCGCCACCCGAGGTGTCCCGGGACCGTTGGCGATGCGCTGTTGTGCGGGCATGCGTAGTCGTCCCACTCGCATGGGACGCCACCGGAAGTGTACGGGACCAGCCCTGCCGAATGCGAACCGGAGGCCGGTTGTCCACAGGCCCCGAAGTCATCGTCCGAAACCAGGCCCGACGACGGCATGTTCTAGGCATGAACGTCCTTCTCGCGACCCTCGCCCTGACCCTCCCGTCCTCCGATGCCGGCACCTGGCCGCTCCAGCCTCGCCCCGAGGTTGTCCGCGGCTTCGAGCTCCCCGCGAAACCATGGCTCCCCGGACACCGCGGCGTCGACCTCGCCGGTGCTCCCGGCCAACCCGTTCTGGCCGCGACCGCCGGCACGATCACGTACGCCGGTGCCCTCGCAGGCCGCGGCGTGGTCACCGTCGCCACCGGCCCACGCCGTACGACGTATGAGCCCGTGGTCCCTACAGTCACCGTCGGTACGGCGGTGACTGTAGGCAGCGTGATCGGCCACTTGTCGGCCGCCGGCTCCCACTGCAGACCCCGCACCTGCCTGCATTGGGGTCTCGTTCAGGGACGCCAGTACCTGAATCCACTCACCCTGATCCCCAACCGTCCCATCCGCCTACTCCCCCTCAGCACGGCCTCACCACCACCCAACACCCAACTCACAGCCCCGCCACCACCGGGCGCCCAACTCACAGCCTCGCGACCATCGGACGTCCAGCTCATCGCCCCGCCCCCACCGCACGCCCAGCTCATCGCCCCACCACCGGAGGCCCAACTGATCGCCTCGCCGCCACCCGGCGCCCAACTCACAGCCTCGCCGGTAGCGGGCGTGGGACCTTCGCCGCCAAGCCCGCGCGCCGAGGCGCCCCGATCGGCCGCCACCGAGCGAACAGCCGCGGCGATCGTCGGCGCCACAGCAGCCCTGACGATGGCCGGCGGCCTACTCATCAGACGCCACTAGCTGCCGCGTCCCTGCCAGGCAGCTAGCTGCCGGGGACGCGCGCCTGCCAGGCATCTTCGTCGCGGGAGCGGCGTTCGACACCGGCCGGCAGCTTGTCCTTGGCGAGGTCGACCAAGGTGGTGTGCTCGAGGACGTCCCGCAGGCTGGCACGGGCAGCGATCCACACCCGCTGGAGAACCACGGCTCGTTCGTTGTAGGCCACGCTCTCGGGCCGCACTCCGGAGATGCTCACGATCGGACCGTCGACCGCGCGCATCACGTCGGCCACGGAGATGTCGTTCGGGTCGCCGGCCAGCCGCCAGCCTCCGGACTGACCGCGCTGACTGACCAGGACGCCGGCACGGCGGAGGTCGGCGAGGATGCCCTGCAGGAAGCCGTGCGGAATGCCTTGCGCGCGACTGAGTTCCTCGGCCGAAACGACCGAGGGGTCATTGGCCACCCATCGCTGGGTGATCTCGATCAGCGCTCGCAACGCATAGTCAGACTTCGCCGAAACCCGCATGATCCGCAGTCTGCCGCATCCGCCGACCACCGCGCCGCATCCACACCCCCACCCGCCCACAGATCAGGCACACAGATCCACCAGCCACCCCACCGGGAACCAGGCACATGGATGCACCCAGCCACACTCTCCCGGGAATCAGGCGCGTGGATGGGCCTGTTCGTAGGCTTTGCGGAGGCGGTCGGTCGAGACGTGGGTGTAGATCTGCGTCGTCGCCAGGGACGCATGCCCGAGCAGCTCCTGGACGCTGCGCAGATCGGCTCCGCCTTCGAGCAGGTGCGTGGCGGCTGTGTGCCGCAGGCCGTGCGGCGACAGATCCGGCGCGTCGACGACTCCGATCCGCTCGTGGACGAGCCGTCGTACCGCGCGCTGATCGATCCGGCCACCGCGGGCTCCGAGGAACACGGCAGGCCCACTCCCCGGCCGGACCAGTTGCGGGCGAGCCTCATCCAGCCACCGACCCAGCGTCTCGGCGGCGGGGACGCCGTACGGCACCGCTCGTTCCTTGCGGCCCTTCCCGAACACGCGAACGACGCGACGAGACAAGTCGATGTCGTCGATGTCGAGGGCGCAGAGTTCACCGACCCGGATACCCGTCGCGTAGAGGAGTTCCATGATCGCGAGATCACGCAGCCCGACCGGGCTGCCGTCATCGGCAGCCACGGCGGCCGCATCGAGCACCGCACGCGTGTCGGCCTCGCCGAGGACGCCAGGCAGGCTCTTGTGCGGCCGCGGGCTCACCAGCAGCGCACCCGGATCCGAGCCGATCCGGCCGGTCCGTTGCGCCCACGCGGTGAAGACCCGCGCGGCCGTTGCCCGCCGCGACATCGTGCTCCGCGCCTTGCCGAGGCTCTGCTGCTTGGCCAGCCAGGACCGTAGCCCGCGAATATCCAGATCCTCGAGATCATCGTGACCAAGAAGAATCAAATGATCGAGTAAATCCGCGACATCGCCAAGGTAGGCTCTCACCGAGTGAGTGCTGAGGTCTCTTTCCGCCGTCAGATGCCGTTCGTAGTCAGCCAGTAACGCAGCGAATCCTTCCGGCCAGGAAGGGCTCGCACTGACATCGTCCGGCGTCATCCTTCGACGATGCGGGAGCCGGCCCGGCATCGCAAGCCACCGCGCGGTGGCCGAGGAGAGGAGGGTCTGGTCGATAACCCGACGGTCGACTACTGTTCGGCCCGATTGCCCTAGTAGCAACGGAGGCACCCCTGACCATGGCCCCCTCAGCGAACGGACAGACCGTAGGCCGGCGATTGCCGGTCGAGTCGGCGTTCACTCGAGTCGAGGACGCACGACACCGTCTGCCGCGCCTGTTCAATCGTCGCGACCTGGTTGTACTCGGCCTGGGCGTGATGATCGGGTCCGGTATTTTCAGCATCAGCGGCAACCAGGCGGCCAAGGTCGCCGGGCCGGCCGTGATTCTCTCGTTCGTGATCGCGGCGATCGTGTGTGTGCTGGCCGCGGCCTGCTACGCCGAGCTGTCGTCGACGATCCCGGTGTCGGGTAGCGCGTACACCTTCAGCTACGTGACCTTCGGCGAGATGTGGGCCTGGCTGGTCGGCTGGGCACTCGTGCTCGAGCTCGTGACCGCCGCCGCCATCGTCGCCCGGGTCTGGTCGGCATACTTCCTGGCCACCTTGGACGGGTTCGGTGTGACCTTGCCCACCGGCGTGGCCAAGTACTTCGGTCCGGACGCGTCGATCAACCTTGCCGCCCCGGTGCTGCTGCTGATCCTGACCGCGATGATCGTCACCGGTACCAAGCTCTCGGCCCGCGTCCTGACGATCGTGGTGATCGCCAAGGTCGCCGTGATCCTGCTGGTCGTGGTCGTCGGCGCCACCCACATCAACATGGACAACTACCACCCGTTCGTCCCGATGGCGCGCGCCGCACCGGCGACAGCCAGTCCAACGTTGCTGGGCTGGATACTCGACTCCTCGTTCGGATCGTTCGGCATGATGGGCATCTTCACGGCCGCCAGCTCGATCGTGTTCGCCTACATCGGGTTCGACCTCATCGCGACCGCGTCCGAGGACGCGCGTAACCCGCGGAAGACGGTTCCGCAGGGCATGTTGCTCGGCGTCGGCGCCGTCACGATCCTCTACATCGCGATGGCCGTGGTCCTGGTCGGAATGCGCCCGTACGGTCAGCTGGGCGGCAGCGCACCTGTCTCGGAGGCTTTGTCCTCGGTCGGTGTCGGCTGGGCTGCAAATGTGGTCAATTTGGGCGCATTACTCGCGTTGATGACCGTCGTCATGGTGGTTCTGATAGCCCAGAGCCGCGTCCTGTTCAACATGGGCCGTGACGGTTTGCTGCCGAAGAGCCTCGGCCGGGTCAGCCGGGTGTACTCCTCTCCCGCCCGCGCCGCGGCCGTCGCCGGCGCCGCCGCGCTGCTCCTGACGCTCTATCCCAAGGTGCTGGAGCTGGAGGAGCTGCTGGTCATCGGCGCCCTGTTCTGCTTCGCGTTCTGTGCGGTCGGCGTACTCACGCTGCGCCGGTCGGAGCCCAACCTCGAGCGCGGCTTCCGGGTCCCGATGGTGCCCCTGGTACCGCTGCTCTCGCTAGGCGCGACGCTGTGGCTGATGCTCAACCTGAAGACGAGCACTTGGACGAAGTTCGGCGTCTGGATGGTCATCGGCATCGCCATCTACGGCCTGTACGGGCGTTGGCACAGCCGCCTTGCCAACGAGGACAGCTGGGACTTCGACATCGGCGACACCGACCCCGGGACCGGCGGTCTGCAGGCGATCCACCCCGACCCGGAGACCCGCTCGAACGAACTGCGTGCGATCCGCACCCCACCAGAACAGCAACAACAGAAACCCCCACGCGGCAAACACATGCGCAACTGACCGCCTGCTCGCTCCAAGGGCAAGTAACGCGGGTGCAAGCTCGGTGATACGTGCACCGCGAAGACTGTGAACGCGAAGGCTGTGGACTGCCGTGTCCCCGGCCAACCGCGCTCACCGGAGGGGTGCACGATGACTGCCGGGCTGACCTTCACGCCGTACCACCACAGCCTGGCCGAGCTGGTGATCCCACCACACACCGGCGAATTCGGCGTGGTCACCTCCAACGGCAGCGACCTCAAACAAAACCACGAGATCGGAATCTACGGTTCACCCCGCTGGCAACTGAGCATCTCCCTCGACGACGACTGGAACCTGAACACCCTCCCAACCGGCAAACTCCTCCAAGCCATCACCGGGACCCCACAGCCACTCGACACCCCGCACACACCGCACCCGCCCGGCGAACCGCCCTCCGCCGACAGCCAGGCCCCACACGCACTCGACACCCCCAGCACGCCGGACACGCCGGACACGCCGGACACGCCGAGCGAACTGCTCTCCGCGGTCCGCCCGACCCCGCAGGCACTCGACACGCCGCACACACCGGGCACGCCCCGCGAACTGCTCTCCGCCGACGGCCCGACCCCGCAGGCACTCGACACGCCGCACACACCGGGCACGCCCCGCGAACTGCTCTCCGCCGACGGCCCGACCCCGCAGGCACTGGGCACGCCGGACGCGCCGGAGTCGCTGGAGACGCCGGAGACGCTGGGGACTGAACGGTCGCTCAGCGCGGGAGGCAACGCTTCGGAGGGGCTGGAGTGGGAGTACATGACGTGGGCAGAAGGCAGCCGGGCCGAGGACGGTTTCGGGGTGCTGTGCGCGCTCCCGGCCGGTAGGTACTTCGTGGTGCGATCGGAGCTGAGTCCGCAGCGAGCAGCGCAGGTGCGACTCGGCAACGAACGTCTCCAACCACCTGACAATGTCCTGTCGATCCTGGACCAACCTCCGCGATCAGCAGCGGCAATCGGAGCACACCCAGACGGGCCACCGAATCTGGCCCAACCCCTCGTCGGCCTAGCGATCCTGAACTCCACAGGCTCCAGCAACACCCCCACCCTCCTCTTCTTCGCCCCAACCGACCGCTCCGCCGCGGGCGTCCGCCGCTACTCTGCCTCCGGCTCCGCGCCTAGGAAGCAACAGTCGGGCGACGTGAACCTGCCGCAGACACCCGTCAGTCAGCTGACCCAGCACCCACCGGTGCCCGAGCATCGCGCGGCGGCCGTCTCCCAGCCTGTCGGTGATCTGGTCCTGGTAGTTCCAGTAACCGGCGAACTCGTCATCGACACCATGACCCGCTTCACCGGCGAGAGCCCGACCGAGGATCAGCGGACCTGGAGCAAGACCGACGCGGAGAAGTTCGCCGTTCTGCTGAAAGGCAGCCCGCCTACCCGCACGATCAAGGTCGGACGGTAAGCGGCCCCGCGCGGCCAGAGCCACGGCGGCAAGGCTGCGGCCAGAGCCACGCCGACACGACTGCGGCCGGAGCCGCGGAGGCCAAGCTGCGGCCAGAGCCGCGGAGGTAAGACTGCGGCCAGGGTGCTTGGGCGCAACCCGCAGGCAGGCGGATGAGTCCGCGGGCCGAGTGCGGTTACGTACCGACGAGCCGGCGCAGGAACCGGCGGGCGCACAAGCGGGTACGGCGCGAGACGCGCTGGACGCGAACCGCTGGGCGCGCAACCGGGTACGGCGCGGGATACGCCCGGGCGCACAAGCGGGTACGGCGCGGGAAGCGCTGGACGCGCAAGATATGTACGGCGAACCGCCAGGAGCGCAACCGGGTACGGCGCGCGAAGCGCTGGGCGCGCAAGCGGGCACGGCGCCCGAAGCGCTGGGCGGTACGGCGCGGGAAGTGGCGGGGCGCGCAAGCGGGTACGGCGCGGGATGCGGCGGGACGCGCGAGCGGGTGCGGCGGTGTTGGGTGGGCGATGGTGCTGGTGGTCGGAGGCTTACGTTGGTGGGGCGTCGTCTGTTGGGGTGGTGGGGGGTAGTCGCCAGCCGGAGTTGTCGGGCTGGATGAGGCCTAGGTTGGCTAGGTTGTCCAGGCAGGTCTGGGTGGTGATGAGGTCCAAGCCTGCGGTTGTGGCGATCCGGGTGGCTGGTGCGGATTGCATGCGGGGAACGGCGTCTAAGGTGCGGCGGAGGTCGTGGTCCAGCTCGTCGACCAGGGTCCTTGACGTCTGTGGGTACGGCGTCATTTGGCTGCCCAGCGGGGAGATGGCCTCGATGATCTCGGGGACGTTGGTGACCAGCAGTGCATCGCGCTCACGGACGAGCAGATGGGTGCCCGCCGACATCTGCGAGGTGATCGGGCCTGGCACAGCAAGGACCGCGCGCCCGCATTGCGCTGCCCATCCAGCGCTGTTGAGGGCACCACTACGGATGGCGGCCTCAACCACGACCGTGCCCAGCGTGCCGGCCGCGATCAACCGATTGCGCGCCAGAAACCGCAACTTCGTCGGCGAACATCCTGGCGGCAGCTCGCTCACCACGAGTCCCTCCTCGACGATCCGACTGAACAGCGCCGAATTCTGCCGCGGGTAACTGACATCCGCGCCGCACGCCAGCACCGCAATCGTCACCCCCGACCCCGCGAGCGCACCTCGGTGAGCCGCGGCGTCGATCCCGTAGGCGCCTCCCGAGACGACGGTCACCCCGTTTTCCGCCAGGCCCGCGGACAGCTCGGCCGCCACATGGTCGCCGTACGACGAACTCGAGCGGGCGCCGACGATCGCGACAGAACGTGTGAGCGACTGCCGGAGATTCGCGGGACCGCGGACCCAGAGCCCGAATGGGACTCCGGCTCGGCGAGTCAGCTGACCGGCCTCCGCGAGTACCTCAACCTGCTCGGGCCACTCGTCATCGTCGGGAATCACGAACCGCACTCCCGCTGCGGCCGCGCGCTCGAGGTCCCGCTCCGGCTCGGCCGTGGCCAGCCGCGTCAACCACCGCTCAACTCCGGGAGCGCGCTGTTGCAGCCTGTCCCAGATCTCCAACGCGCTCAGCCCGTCGAACGCCTTCAGCGCGGCCAGGTCCCCAGGCTCCACCACCCGCGACAACCCGGCCCGGGCCAATCTCTCCTGATCGGCACCGCCACTGACTGTCCCAACTGTCGAGCCTCCCGGCCCGTCCGAACCACTGCGACCCGACGTCTCCTCCAGTTGGCCCGCGCCACCGCCGGCCAGCCCGGCCGCCGAACCTCCTGGCCGACCTGCCCCACTCCGGCCGGACGTGTCCAACAGTTGCTGATCGGTCGTTTGGTCGGGGTCCGGTCCGGCGTTGCAGTGGGGGCTCATGCGGAGATTCCTTTGAGAGGACGGGCGTCGGACAGCTCGGTCAGCGGCTCGCCGGTGCGGAGCTGGAACGCTTCGTGAGTGAGGTCGATCGTGGGCCGGTCGAGGCCCTCCAGATCGGCGAGGGTCCACGCCAGGCGAACGACGCGGTCGAGGCCGCGGGCGGTGATGCGGCCGGTGGAGTAGAGGTCTTCGAGGAGTTTGTTGCTGCGAGCATCGAGTGGATGCTCGCGACGCATCACCGGACCGGGGACCTCGCTGTTGAGGATCCACTGGGTCGCGCGGTAGCGGTGTCGCTGCCGCTCGCGAGCCGCTTTGACCCGGGCGGCGACGACTGCTGTCGTCTCCGGTCTCGTGGCGTCGCTGAAGCCGCGCGCGGCCGGAAGGATCTGACGCTGGATGTCGATCCGGTCCTTGATCGGACCGCTGATCCGTTGGCGGTACCGCGCGAGGACATGGGGTGTGCAGCTGCAGCCGTCCTGGTTCGTGCCGGACATCCCGCAGGGGCAGGGGTTGGCGGCGAGGACCATCATGAAGCGGGCCGGGAACTTGGCCATCGCCGCCGATCGATGCATCTCGACCATGCCCGACTCGAGCGGCTGGCGCAGCGTGTCGAGCGTCATCGGATGCATCTCCGGCGCCTCGTCGATGAACAGGATGCCGCGGTGTGCGCAGCTGATCGCGCCCGGCCGCGGCACCCCCGTGCCGCCGCCGACCAGGCTCGCGATCGACGCCGTGTGGTGCGGCGCGATGAACGGTGGACGGGTGACGAGCTCCGCGTCGCCGGTGAGCAATCCGGCCAGCGAATGCACGGCCGACACCTCCAGCGAGTCGTCGGTGCTGAGGTCAGGCATCAGACCCGCGAGCCGCTCGGCGAGCATCGTCTTCCCGGAGCCAGGCGGACCGTGCAAGAACAGGTGATGAGCTCCGGCCGCCGCGGCCTCGATCGCCCGCCGGCCTTCGCGTTGACCGATGACATCGTTGAGATCCACCTCAGGAACCCGGGTCAGCGACTCCGACAGCAACCGTGGCTCGGCGCGTGGCGGCGCTTCGTCCGGAATCTCGACCCCGCGCAAC
Organism: Kribbella sp. NPDC055071; assembly: GCF_053608045.1. Taxonomy (NCBI): domain Bacteria; kingdom Bacillati; phylum Actinomycetota; class Actinomycetes; order Propionibacteriales; family Kribbellaceae; genus Kribbella; species Kribbella sp. NPDC055071. The sequence continues at coordinate 378,428 of NZ_JBSGUS010000003.1, read as the reverse complement.
AGCGCGAGCACCTGTCGCAATGACCGCACCCCGAACACCTCGATGCCGGGGACCAAGCGAGCCTCACTCGCGTTCAATTCTGGTACGACGATGCGCTCGAAGCTCGCGCGGGCGACAGCCAACGTCATCGCGAGCGCGCCACGCACCTCGCGGATCCGGCCGTCGAGTCCGAGCTCGCCGATGATTGCGGTCTGCTGGAGCCGCTCGCGGTCGACCACGCCAGCGGCCGTGAGTAGCGAAACGGCGATGGCGACGTCGTAGTGCGAGCCGTGCTTCGGGAGCGTTGCCGGCGAGAGGCCGATGGTGACCTTGCGATCCGGGAAACGCTCCCCGCTGTTGACCACGGCGGCGCGGACACGCTCGCGCGCCTCGGACAACGAGGCGTCCGGCAGACCGATCAAGGTCGTCTTCGGCAAGCCCTGCGCGATGTCCGCCTCGACTTCGACCAGATGGCCCTCCAGCCCGACCAGGGCGACCGACCACGTTCGTGCGAGCGACATCAGGCCGCCCCCCGCACATGGTCGAGGCTCGGCGGAGTGTGCCGGTCGAAGAGGACGGCGATGATGTCGATCCGAATCGCCGCCGGCCGGACCTCGTGGGTCTGCAACCAACGACCGGCGAGCTTCCGGAGCGTGGTCAGCTTCCGGTAGGTGATCGATTCGAGCGGGCTTCCGTAGTTGAGGCCCCGACGCGTCTTCACCTCGCAGATGACAAGCGTGTCGCCTTCCCGCGCGACGATGTCGATCTCGCCGAGCTCGCAGCGCCAGTTGCGCTCGAGCACGACGAAACCGTTGGTGCTGAGATACCTCGCGGCAAGATCTTCGCCGTACCGCCCGACAACGTTTCTGGTCCCCATCGTTGACCACCTCCAGCACAGAACATGCCGGGATCAGGCCGAGATGTCGGACCTTACTTTTCTGCTTGTGGACAACCTGCCGGTCAGCGGCCGAAGTCGGAGTCTTTGGGGACTTCCAGGTCGGACTTGGCCAGTTCTTCGATGTTGACGTCGCGGAAGGTGACGACCTTGGCGTTCTTGACGAAGCGGGCGGAGCGGTAGACGTCCCAGACCCACGCGTCGGCCATGGTCACCTCGAAGTAGACGTCGCCGCCTTCGGTGCGGACCTTGAGGTCGACCGCGTTGCACAGGTAGAAGCGCCGTTCGGTCTCCACGACGTACTTGAAGATTCCGACGACGTCCTTGTACTCCCGATAGAGCTGCAGCTCCATATCGGTCTCGTACTTCTCAAGGTCGTCGGCACTCATTGGCTCGCTCGCTCGCTCACTGGCTGGCTCTCCACTCCGGTGGGACTGGTGACATTCTGTCCCATATCGGGCCGCAGACTGCGGCGGACATTCTCGAACCGCCGTCGATGTTGTGGACACGGGCCGTATTCGTCCAGCGCCGCTTGGTGTTCGGGTGTGCAGTAGCCCTTGTGGATCGCGAACCCGTACTGCGGGTAGACGTGATCCCAGTGCTCCATCACCCGGTCGCGTGTCACCTTGGCGATCACGGAGGCCGCGGCGATGCAGGCCGCCACGCGGTCACCCTTCCAGATCGCGAGGCCGGGTACGTCGAGGCCGTCGACTCCGAAGCCGTCCGTGAGCACGTACGACGGACGCACGTCGAGCCGGAACAAGGCCCGCCGGAGGGCTTGGACGTTCGCCACGTGCATGCCGAGGCGGTCGCACTCGGCGGCCTCGATCGAGACGACCGACCAGGCGAGGGCGCGGTTGCGGATCTCCTCGTAGCAGCGGTCGCGGGCCTTGGCGGTCAGGAGCTTGGAGTCCGCCAGCTCGGGGATCTGCCCACGCTTACCGTCCGGCAGAATCACCGCGGCAGCCACCAAAGGCCCGGCACAGGGTCCCCGACCGGCCTCGTCGACACCCGCGATCGGGTCCAGCCCGACACGACGCAGCGCACGCTCGTACCCATACAGCCCGGCATCCCGCCTGACCGTGCTCCCCCGCGGCAAAGCACTCATAGCGCCTCCCCCATCACACAACCCACCCTGAACAGAACAGCCGGGAGCGACGCGCTGGGGGCGGTGGCTGGGGACGGCGTTGTCACCCGACCGGCCGGGGGCAGGAGGAGGCGGTGTGAGCCTGGCCTCGCTGCGGGGCGGAGGCTGGTTGGTGGGACCGCTGGGTGAGCGGCTGTGACGGGCACCGGGGGTCGCTCACTTGGGGGGTGGGGTGAGGGAGATCGAGGGTTTGTCGGGTGGGGGGCCGGCGGCGGGGACGGATTTGAAGGTGTCGGGGACGCCTAGTTTGGCCCAGCGACCTGCCGGCCAGACGATCATGATGGCGCGGCCGGTGACCTTGTCCATCGGGACGAAGGCCGCATCACCTGGATTGCCGCCGCTCGCGTCGGTGTCCTGCAGGTGGACGCGGGAGTCCCCGGAGGCGGAGCGATGGTCCCCCATCACGAAGATCCGGCCGGCCGGGACAGTGACCTGGAACTCCATCTGCGACGGGGCATCGCCTGGATACAGGTAGCTGGTCTCGTCGAGCGGCTGGCCGTTCACCAGGAGCCGGCCCTTGGAGTCACAGCAGGCGACCTTGTCGCCCGGCATCCCGATCAGACGCTTGATCAGGTGCCCGTGGCTCGAGTCCGGCAGCAGACCGACGACCTCGAAGAACCGGCCGATCGAACCCCGCTTCTGACCGCTCTCCTCCGGACCGAGCCAGCCACCCGGATCCTCGAAGACGACGACGTCGCCGCGCTTCACATCCGTGAGCTTCTCGACCACGACCCGATCACCGACCAGCAGCGTGTTCTCCATCGACTCACTCGGGATGATGAACATCTGCCCGACGAACGCCCGCAGGATCGACGAGACGATCAGGGCACCGACAACGATCAACACGAACTCGCGGGTCGCTGCCGCGAAGCCCGAGCGGTGGGCGGGTTTTGGGTCCGTCTTGGTCGGCGTATCGGTCACTTCTTCAGCCCCGGCTTCTTGAAGGTTTCCGGAGGACGCAGCATCGTCATCCGGTCAGACGGCCAGATTACGCAACAGGCCCGGCCAACCACGTTCTTCACCGGGACGAATCCGCCTCCGGGGCCGCCCATATGGGCACGGGAGTCGGCAGATTGCGCCCGGTTGTCCCCCATCACCCACAGATCACCGGGAGGTACGACGACGCTGAACGGCACCTCGGACGGCTTCGCATCCTTGAGCAGGTACTCGCGTTCGTCCAGGGCGATCCCGTTCACCGTGACCTGGCCGGCCTTGTTGCAGCACACGACCTTGTCGCCGGCCACGCCGATGACCCGCTTGACCAGATGCCCCTCGCCGCTACGCGGCAGGATGCCGACGAACTCACCGATCCGGCGGAACGGCCCGGGCTCGGCCTGCGGCTCGTCCAGCCAGTTGGCCGGGTCCTTGAAGACGATGATGTCGCCACGGTCGACGTCACGGTGCAGATAGCTGATCTTCTCGGCCAGGATCCGGTCGTCCTTGGTCAGCGTGTCGTACATCGACTCCGACGGGACGTAGAAGGCCTCCGCGACGAAGAGCCGCAGCACCACCGTGATGACGAGTGCGAGCACCGTCACGGTGGTCATCTCCACGAGCAGGCTGAGCAGCGGATTCCGCTGCTTCAGCCGGCGGTGACGTCCTTTGCTGCGACGTGCCCTCCGCGATGCCGGCTGAGGGCGAGCGCGAGTCGCAGTGCTCGGCGCCATAGGTGACCGTCGTCGCTATAAAGCGCTCAGGAGGCCGGGACGTCCCGCTTCTCCTTGATCTTGGCTGCCTTACCGCGCAGCTCGCGCAGGTAGTACAGCTTGGCGCGGCGCACGTCGCCGCGGGTCACGACCTCGACCTTGTCGACGATCGGGGTGTGCAGCGGGAAGGTCCGCTCGACACCGACACCGAAGCTGACCTTGCGGACCGTGAAGGTCTCCTGCAGGCCGCCACCCTGGCGACGGATCACGACGCCCTTGAACACCTGCACGCGGGAGCGGTTGCCTTCGACGACCTTGACGTGCACGTTGACCGTGTCGCCGGGGCGGAACGAGGGGATGTCGTCACGCTTGCTCGCGTTGTCGAGCTCATTCAGGATGTTGCTCATCAGGGTGTCTCTTCCTCGCGCGTGCCACAGGTCACCCACGAATGTCGGTGGTGATGAAGTCATCGCAAGCCGTGCACATTTGCACAGCTCATCGCGTGCTGCGTATCGGTGGTCACCCCCTGTGGCAGGAGCACCGAAGGGCAGCAACGAGCAATCTTGCCACACGGCCCTAGCGGAACCGAAATCAGCGCCGCCTGCGACGCTTGGTGAGCAGGACCAACTCGATCTTCGCTGTCTGTTGTCTGCGACCTGTCTCACGGTAACCGGCCTTCTGATATAGCCCGAGGTTGCGGTCACTCTCCGCACCGGTGTCCAGCTGGTACGACGTGACCTCGGCCGGCGCGAGCTGTTCCGCCACCCGCAGCAGCCGGGCGCCCAGCCCGCGGCCCTGCCAGTCCGGTGCGACGACCAGCCGCTCGATGTGCCCTACCGGGCCGTCCACGGTCAGCTGGACCGACCCGACGATTCTGGTACCCGCCACGGCCTTGAGCGTGCCACCGCGCTTCAGACGGGCTACGACGGCGTCCACACCCTCGGTCAGCGGCGGGATGCTGAAGTCGTCGTAGATGAGCCCCTCCGACAGGAACGACGCCAACTGCAGCGTGTGGATCTCTCCCGCGTCGGCCTCCGTTGCGGGGAGCACGCGGACCTCCGACGACGCCGTATCGCCCTTCGACGCGACCACATCACCCCACGCCGCAAGCAAATCCGGCCGACGCTCGCCAGTACGGCGTACCGACTCCTCATGACGCCAGTCCGCGATCAGACGGTGGTTTCCGGACAGGAGCACCTCAGGGACGTCGTGGCCACGCCAGCTCGGGGGTTTCGTGTAGACCGGGTACTCGAGAAGGCCGTCGCCGGAGTGGGACTCCTCGGCCAGCGACTCCGGGTTGCCGATCACGCCAGGCAGGAGACGTGCCACCGCCTCGACCATCACGAGTACGGCGACCTCACCGCCGTTCAGGACGTAGTCGCCGATGGAGACCTCGTCGACGCGCATGCGCTCGCCTGCGTACGCCGCCACCCGCGCGTCGATCCCCTCATAGCGGCCACACGCAAAAGCGAGCCATGGCTCGGCCGCAAGCTCGTAGGCGAGCTCCTGGGTGAAGGGGCGGCCAGCCGGAGTCGGCACGATCAGACGGGGCTGCGTAGCGCCATCCACGGGTGCGATGGCGTCGAGGGCCTCACCCCAAGACTCTGGCTTCATCACCATGCCCGCGCCACCGCCGTACGGGGTGTCGTCGACGGTCCGGTGCCGGTCGTGGGTCCACTCGCGCAGATCGTGCAGGTGGACGTCCAGGAGACCGCTCTTGGCCGCCTTCCCGACCAGGGAGACGTCCAGCGCGGCCAGGTACTCCGGGAAGATCGTGACGACGTCCAGTCTCATCAGTTCGAGTCCGGCTCGGTGGGGGCGACCTCCGCGCCCTCGGGATCCAGCAGACCGGGCCGATCGGCGACGACGACGTACTGCTTCTCGACGTTGATCTCCGGGACCAGCTGCTCGACCAGTGGCACGAGCACCGCGTTGCCTGCGGGCCGGCGGATCTCCAGGAGGTCCTGCGACGGCAGGTGTACGACGTCGATGACCTCGCCCGCCTCGACCCCGTCGGACGTGCGGACGGCGAGGCCGATCAGCTCGCGGTCGTAGTACTCCTCCGGGTCCTCGGGACGCTCGTCCTCGTCGATCTCGGCCTGTACGACGAGGTTGCGCAACTGCTCGGCAGCGGTCCGGTCCGGGAAGCCGGCGAACTTCACCAGCAGCCGGCCACTGTGCCACCGGCTCGCCTCGACGGTCAGCGTCCGCGGCACCTTCGACTCCGTCACCACGGTCGCACCGTCCGCGAACCGCCGGTCCGGCTCGTCCGTGCGGACGTCGATCCCGACCTCGCCCTTGATCCCATGCGCCCGGCCGATCCGCCCGACAGTCACCAACACCCGCACAAACCCTTCTCTACACACACGACGATTGACCTGAGGATAAGTCGAAGGGCCGCGCCCGGGTGGGTGCGGCCCTTCGGTACTGCTTTCGGGGTACTGCTCGAGTCAGCGGCGCGGGCGCCGGTTGAGCTCGTCGACGAAGTCGATGCGCAACGAGGACTCGGAACTGATCGCGCCGACGACGGTACGAATCGCGGTGGCGGTCCGGCCGTTACGGCCGATCACCTTGCCGATGTCGTCGGGGTGCACGTGCACCTCGAGGGTGCGGCCGCGCCGCAGGTTCCGGGAGCGGACGCTGACGTCCTCGGGGTTGTCCACGATGCCACGGACCAGGTGCTCGAGCGCCTCGGTCTCCATCATGGTCAGGCCTTGGCGTCGTCGGCGGCAGGCGCAGCCTCGGCGTCAGCCGCAGGCGCGTCAGCCGCAGGGGCCTCGTCCTTGGCAGCCTCAGCCTTCGGCGCGTCGTCCTTCTTCGCGTCGTCCTTCTTCTCGGCCGTCTTCTTCGCCGCGGTCTTCTTGGCGGTGACGGCCTCGGTCTTCAGCGTGCCGTGCGCCTCGGCGAGGGCCTCGTTGAAGATCTCCTGCTTGTCGCGCTTCGGCTCCTTGACCCGCAGCGGCGCCGGGGCGTCCAGGCCCTTGAACTTCTGCCAGTCGCCGGAGGCCTTGAAGATGGCCTCGACGGCCTCGGTCGGCTGCGCGCCGACGCCCAGCCAGTACTGCGCCCGGTCCGACTCGACGTGGATGAACGACGGCTCGGTCTTCGGGTTGTACTTGCCGATCTCCTCGATCGCGCGACCGTCCCGCTTGGTGCGGGCGTCCATCACGACGATGCGGTAGTGCGGCGCACGCTTCTTGCCGATGCGCTTCAAACGGATCTTGACTGCCACGTTTGCGGGAACTCCCTCGAATACATGTCTTGGGTGAGCAGCACAGCGTCGTGGGGACAACGGGTGACAACTCGAATGGGCCGACCAGGAAGTGGAGTTAGAGGGCTGCACTGAGCCTGGACGGACTCAGCAGGCCATTCTGCCAGATGGTTGGCATGCCGACCAATTCGGTGTCAAATCCGGTACGCGGCGAGGTCGGGGAGCTCGGCGGCGTACGAGTCGAGGAGTTTCCCCGCGGCGGTGACCGAGTCGATCAGCGGATGCCAGGCGAAGGCGCGCAACGCGGCGTCCCGGGAGCCGGTACGCGCGGCCTCGATGGTCGAACGCTCGACCGCCTTGACCGCGCAGACCAGGCCGGCCTGGTGGTCGGTGAGCTGAGACACGGTGACAGGCAGGGCGCCGTTCGCATCGACGGTGCAGGGGATCTCCACCACGGCGTCGTCGTCCAGATGCCTCAACACACCCCGGTTGCGAACGTTCAGGATCAGGGACGCCCGCTCGTTGTGGGCGATCGCCCGCATCAGCGACAGCGCGACCTGCTCGTACCCACCGGCCGCCATGTCGCGTTCGTCGCGCTCCCCGGCGTCCGCGACCTCACGGCTCTCCACCATGTACGTCGATTCACGCTCGGCGCGCGTCTTCTGCCACAACTCCAGTGCCTGGTCGGGGTGCTCGGCCGTCTCCGCGTAGAAGGCGGACTGCTGCTCCAACAGGAACGTCCCCCGCGTCTGCTTCACAGCCTGTACGGCGGCCAACGTCTCGCGCGCGAAGTAGTAATAGTGCAAGTACTCATTCGGAATCGATCCCAGCGAGCGCAGCCACTCCACACCGAACAGCCGCCCCTCCTCGAACGACGCCAGCGCCTCATCCGACTGCAACACCTCTGGCAGCCGGTCCACGCCACCCGACCGCAGACCCCGCAGCCAGCCGAGGTGGTTCAGTCCCGCGTAGTCGTAGAACGCAGTAGCGGGATCCACACCGATCGCAAGCGCCGCACGGCGACCCAGACCCGAGGGTGAGTCGCAGATGCCGATCACGCGGTCGCCCAGGTACGGGATCATCGCCTCCGTCACCATCCCGGCCGGGTTGGTGAAGTTGATGACCCACGCCTCCGGTGCGATCGCAGCGACCCGCTGAGCAATCGCAGTGGCGACAGGGATGGTCCGCAGGCCATAGGCGATCCCACCGGCCCCCACAGTCTCCTGACCGAGTACGCCGAGGTCCAAGGCGACCCGCTCGTCGACAGTCCGGCCTTGGAGTCCGCCAACGCGGATGGCGGAGAAGATGAAGTCTGCGCCGCGCAGAGCCTCGTCCAGGTTGGTCGTCTCGGTCACCACAGGTGCGGAGAGGTCCCCTGCCGCTTGCTGGCGGAGCACTGCGGCGATCGACGACAGGCGGGTCTTGTCCGTGTCGTAGAGGGTGACTTCGGTGATGCGGCCGGGACCGTGGTCGCCGAGGAGCGCGTGGTAGACGAGCGGCACCCGGAACCCGCCCCCGCCAAGAATGGTCAGCCTCACGTCAGAACCACCTCTACGCCCGCTTCCGTCAGTTGGGCCCGGGTCGCCTCGTCGGCGCCGGGCTCGGTCACCACCATGGTCAGCTCGGCCGGCTCACAGACCCGGGCGACGCCGTGCCCGGGGAACTTCGTCGCGTCCGCGACAAGCACCACCCGGTCGGCCGCCTTGATCATCGCTCGCTTCACCGGCACCTCGATCATCGTGCTGTCCATCACGCGTCCGTCCGGCCGCACTCCGCTCGTCCCGAGAAACAGCCAGTCGACGTGGATCTGCCGCAGGCTCTCCTCGGTCAGATACCCCACCAACGACCGGTAGCTGCGCCGAACGAACCCACCCAGCACGATCAGCTCGATCTGGTCGTCGTTCTGCAGCTCCTCCAGTACGGCGAGGTTGCTCGTCACCACCGTCATCGAGCGGCCATGCAAATGCTGCGCGACCCGCAGTGCCGTGGTCCCGATGTCGAGGAGCACGGACTCGCCGTCGCTCACCAGTCCGGCGGCCAGGCGGGCGATCCGGTCCTTCTCCTCGGCATGTACGGCGTTCACGTCGGCGAACGGCTCGTCACCGCCATCCACGGCGAGGGCACCGCCGTACACCCGGGTCAGCCGGCCTTCGGTGTGCAACTGCTCGAGGTCGCGGCGGATCGTCGCTTCGCTCACCCCGAGCCGGGCAGCCAGCATTTTGACGCCCCCGGCCCCATCGACCCGGAGCGCACGCACGATCTCGTCCTGTCGCTGCTTCGGCAACACGCCCAGAACCGTATCACGCAAACTCCTTCATTTTCAGTCAAAGTTATGATCAGGTATTGCGGAAGCTGCGCAAGAGTTCCAAGATTCATGCACGAGTTTGATCAAAGCTGCAGGAGCGTGGGACAGCTCATGGAAGAGCTTGACGTGGTTGTGTCCGGTCTGGTCTTTCAGGACCTGGTGCTCGGCCTGCCCGGTCCGCCGCGCCCTGGCACCGAGGTGTGGGCCACGGAGTCGCACGAGAGCCCTGGCGGCATCGCCAACTTCGCCGTCGCGCTGGCTCGCCTAGGCCTGCGCACCGGCATGGCCGCGGCCTTCGGCGCGGACAGCGACGGCGACCGGGTCTGGGAGCGGCTGACCCACGAAGGCATCGATCTGACTCTCTCCCGCAAGCTCGCCGGCTGGCGGACCCCGCTGACCGTGGCCCTCGCCTATGACGGCGATCGGGCCCTGGTCACCCGGGGCACCCCTCCCCTGCTGTCGGCCGACGAGCTGATCACCGCACCGCCGGCTGCCCGAGCCGTCGCCGCCCACATCGGTCCCTGGCCGAACGAGTGGCTGGCGAAAGCGAAGGCGGCCGGCAGTGTGGTGTTCGCTGACGTCGGCTGGGACCCCTCGGAACGGTGGGACCCCGCAGTGCTCGACCAACTCGAGCACTGCGATGTATTTCTGCCGAATGCCGAAGAGGCGATGAGCTACACCCGGACCGACAGTCCCGAGCAGGCGCTGGAGCGTTTGGCCGAGCTGGTGCCTCAAGTGGTCGTGTCGAACGGCGCGCAGGGCGCCCTGGCGATCGACGCGGGATCCGGCCAGCGAATCGTCGTACCGGCGTACCAAGTCCCGGCGGCGGACACCACCGGGGCGGGTGATGTGTTCGCCGCCGGCTTCATCGCAGCCACGGTGTGGGAGCTGCCGTTCGAGCAGCGGGTGCGGTTCGCCGCCCTCACCGCAGCACTGTCGGTCATGCGGCTCGGTGGGGCGGACGCCGCGCCACGCTGGGCGGATCTGGCCGCCTGGCAGCAGTCCCACCCCGAAGACCGCTACCTCGATGCGCTGATCAGCGCACACTCAGGAAGGTAAGAACCATGGACTTGTCACGTCGGACGCTGCTGGCCGGGGGCCTCGCAACCGTGCTCGGTGGCACCGTCGTCGGGTGTTCCTCGAGCATGGACACCGGCTCGACCAAGAAGAACGCGACCGGCAACCTCGCGCTGTGGTGCTGGCCGGGCGGCCTGGGCAAGTCCGTCCTCGACGACACGATCGCGCACTTCCCGGACCAGCACATCAAGTACTCCGAGATCGGCGGCGACTTCAAGCAGAAGCTGCTGACCACGTTCAGCGGCGGTACGTCGATCCCCGACATCACCGGGATCAAGGGCGAGGACATCGCCTCCCTGCTGCCGCAGGCCACCCGCTTCGTGGACCTGAAGACGATCGGCGCCGACGACGCGTTCCTCGGTCAGTACCTGGACTGGAAGGTGAAGCAGGCCACCACGCTGGACGGCAAGGTGCTCGGCATCCCGATCGACATCGGCCCGACCGCGCTGTTCTACCGCGAGGACATCTTCGCCGCCGGCGGGCTGCCGAGCGACCCCCAGCAGGTGGCCGACCAGCTGAAGACCTGGGACGACTTCATCGCCGCCGGTGTCGAGCTGCGCGCGAAGAACCCGAAGGCCCCGATCGTCGCCGACGCGGTCGACATGTACGGCACGATCGTCAACCAGGGCACCGCGCGCTACATCGACAAGGACAACAAGTTCATCGGCGACCAGGACCACATCCGCAAGGCGTGGGACACCGCGGTCAAGGCGATGACGGCGAAGGTCGACGGCAAGACACTGGGCGGTTCGAACGACTGGAACGCCGGTCTCGACCAGGGCACCGTGCCCACGGTCGTCGGCGCGGCGTGGGTCGCCCTGGACATCAAGGCGGCCGCGAAGACCAGCGTCGGCAAGTGGCGGGTCGCGCCCACCCCGAGTGGCCCGGCGAACTTCGGTGGCTCGTTCCTGGCCGTGACCAAGAACGCCGCGGACCCGAAGACGGCGTTCGAAGTGATCAAGTACATGCTCAGCGCGGACAACGAGGCCAAGGCGTTCGCCGACGCGCAGATCTTCCCGGCCACGCCGGCCGCCTACGACAAGCCGCAGCTGAAGGCAGCCGACCCGTTCTTCGGCGGCCAGGTGCCGATCGAGGTGTTCGGGCCGGCGGCCAAGGACATCCCGATCGCCTACGAGGCTCCGCTCGACGCAGCCATCGCCGGACCGTTCACCGACGAGCTGAAGCTGGTACAGGTCGGCAAGAAGACGTCCGACGCGGCCTGGGCCGAGGCCGTCGCGAAGGCCAAGCAGATCGGCAAACGTCAGGGCGTGCAGTGACGCTGACCGCGACCGCGTCGACGAAGGCGCCTCGTACGACGAGTCCGAGGCGCCGGCGCAGCATCTGGTCGTACTGGCGGTACTACCTGGCGCTGTCGCCGTTTTACGTACTTTTCCTGGTCTTCGGGCTCTACCCGATGGCGTCCACGATCCTGCTCGCGTTCCAGAAGTGGGACGGTTTCAACCCGCGGCAGACCGTCGGCCTGCAGAACTTCTCGTTCCTGATCCAGGACAGCACGTTCTGGCTGGCGCTGAAGAACACCATCGAGCTGTTCTTCATGTCCACGGTCCCGACGCTCGCGATCGCGCTCCTGCTGGCCGTGATGCTGAACTCGGCCGTCCGGTTCTCGAGTGTCTACCGGATCGCGTACTTCATCCCGAACATCACCTCGCTGGTCGCCGCGGCGATCTTCTTCGCGGCGGTGTTCAGCACGAACTTCGGCCTCATCAACGCCGGCCTGCGGTCGCTCGGCATCCCGACCCAGGACTGGCTGGGGCAACCGTTGGGGATCAAGGTCGCGATCTCCACGATGATCGTGTGGCAATGGGCCGGGTACAACACGATCATCTACCTGGCCGGCCTGCAGGCGATCCCGCGCGAACAGTACGAGGCTGCGAAGGTGGACGGGGCCGGCGCCGTCCGGACGTTCTTCTCGATCACCCTGCCGCAGCTGCGTCCGGTGGTCCTGTTCACCGTGGTCACCTCGACGATCGGCGGTCTGCAGACCTTCACCGAGCCGCAGGTGATGGTCGGCAACAGCGGTGGTGTCGGGCAGAGCGGTCTGACCATCGTCATGTACTTCTACAGCCAGGCGTTCCTCAACAACGACTACGGGTACGCCGCGGCCATTGCCATGAGCATCTTCTTCCTCGTGCTGCTCTTCACCGCGATCAACTGGAAGCTCGTCGGCGGAAGGGGCAAGCAATGAGGTGGCGCTGGAGAGGCGTCGTACTGCACGTCGTCCTCGCGCTCGCCGGGATCGCCAGCCTGTTCCCGTTCTACTGGACCCTGGTGATGGCGACGAACACGACCGCCGACATCTACCGGTTCCCGCCGAAGTTCACGTTCGGATCGCAGTTCGACGACAACGTCCGCGAGGTGCTCCACAACGTCGCGTTCTTCCAGTCGATGGGCAACACGCTCGTGGTGGCCATTTCGACCACGCTGCTGGTGCTGTTCTTCGATTCGCTGGCCGCGTTCACGTTCGCGAAAATGCGGTTCCCCGGGCGGAACGCGTTGTTCGTCATCCTGCTGGCGACGATGCTGCTGCCGGCGCAGCTGGGGGCGATTCCCCAGTTCCAGACGATGGCGGCGTTCGGCTGGGTCGGATCGCTGAAGGCTCTGATCATCCCGGCGGCGGCCAACGCGTTCGGCATCTTCTGGCTGCGGCAGTACTTCCAGAGTTCGATCCACGACGAGCTGGTCGAGGCGGCGACGCTCGACGGGTGCGGATTCCTCGGTGTCTACCGGCACGTGGCGCTGCCGTCGGCCCGGCCGGCGCTCGCCTTCCTGGGCATCTTCACCTTCGTCGGGTCGTGGAACGACTACTTCTGGCCGCTGGTCGTGCTGACCAATCCCGACCACCTGACGCTGCAGGTCGCGCTGTCCAGCCTGAACCGGTCGCACGGCGTCGACTACAGCATGCTGATGACCGGAGCGCTGATGGCGATGGTCCCCCTCATCATCGTGTTCCTGGTCTTCGCGCGGCAGTTCATGAAGGGCGCAACGGAGGGAGCGGTTCGCGGGTAAGCTGCCGGAACCCAGAGCAGCAGCGGTACGTCGAAGGGGCGTCATGGTAGGCAAGCGGGGGCGCGTGATCGGACGGATCGCACCCGGGATCGTCGGTGAGGTGATGCTGCCGGTGCGGGGTGCCACCGAAGCCTTCTACGCTTACCCAGCGACCGACGAGGTGATCGAGGTAGGGACCCAGATAGTCGTCGTCGACTACGACCCGCCCCGGACCGTCTACGTCGCTCGCGCCATCTAACTCGTCGTTCCCTGGAGGGGAAATGCTCTGGACGTACGTGATCGTCGCCGCTGTGGCGGTGGTCGTCCTTCTCATCCTGTTCCGGACGGTCTGGCGGGTGGCAGAGCCGAACGAGGCGCTGATCATCTCCGGCCTCGGCGCACACTCGAGCCAGGAGCAGGTCAACGAGACCCTTGGCTTCAAGATCGTCGTCGGCCGCGGCACCGCGGTCCTGCCCGGCTTCCAGACCGTACGGCGGTTGCCGCTGGACATCCGCGCGACACCGTTGACGGTGACCTGCGTGTCGAGCCAGGGCATCCCGCTGCACATCAAGGGCGTGACGGCGTACAAGGTCGGTGACGACTACGGCTCGATCGCGAACGCGGCCCGGCGCTTCCTGGAGCAGAGCGACGAGCAGGTGATGAGCACGATCCACGAGTTGTTCGCGGGTCACTTGCGCGCGATCGTCGGTTCGACCACGGTCGAGGAGATGCTGCACGACCGCGAGACGCTGACCACGAACATCCGCGGCTCATTGGCCGGCGACATGGAGAAGCTCGGCCTGGTCGTCGATTCGCTGCAGATCCAGGAGATCGACGACGAGTCGGGCTACATCCGCAACCTGGGCCGGCCGCAGGCCGCGGCGGTCGAGGCGGCGGCACGGATCGCGCAGGCCGAGCGGGACCGCGAGGCCACCGAGCGCGAGCAGGTCGCCGCGGCCGCGAAGGCCGCCGCGATCCGGCAGAGCGAGATCGCCAAGGCCGGGTATCAGGCCGAGGTCGACCAGGCCACGTCGAAGTCGTTCCAGGCCGGACCGCTGGCGGCCGCGCTGGCCAAGCAGGAGGTTGTGGTCGCCGAGACGGAGACCGCGAAGCTGAATGCGTCCCTGGCCGAGAAGCAGCTCGAGTCGTCGGTGCTGAAGCCGGCCGACGCCGAGGCGTACAAGCAGCGCACGCTGGCGCAGGCTGCGCGTGACGCCCAGATCGCGGCCGCGGAAGCGAACGCCCGCGAGGTCCAGCTGCGCGGTGAGGCCCAGTCGAAGGCGACCGAGCTGAACGGTAAGGCCGAGGCGGCCGCGGTCCAGGCGAAGGCGATGGCCGAGGCGGCCGGTATCAAGGCCCGTGCCGAGGCGCTGGCCACCAACACCGAGGCGGTCGTGGCGCAGCAACTCGCCGAGGCCTACCCGGAGATCGTCAAGGCCGCGGCGAGCTCGTTCGAGAAGGTCGGCAACATGGTCGTGCTGAACGGTGCCCAGGGCATCGAGGACACCCTGGTGAAGACCATCACGATGGGCGGCTCCGGCTTCGCCCTGGCCAAGCAGCTGATCGACTCGCTCTCCACTCCGAAGGACAGCGCCGCCAACGCAGCCAAGAACGGCGCCGCGCCGGCCCTGGCGTCGGCGCCGGACGAATCGGCCTGACCTGAGCTCGGCCTGACCAGATCGAGGTGTCCCGGATCCCTTGTTGCGCGGGGGATCCGGGACATCTCTTCGTTAGGCGGTCTGCAGGGTCAGGCCGTACGCCTGCAGGATCTCGTTGACCGGCTGGAACCACGTCTCCCCGCCGCTGCTGCAGTTGCCCCAGCCGCCGGACGTGACGCCCTGCGCCTGGTCACCGGTGATGAACGACCCACCGGAATCGCCACCCTCGGCGCAGACGTTGGTCTTGGTCGCGCCGTAGAACAGTGCGCCGTTGCCGTAGTTCACGGTCTCGTTCTTGGCCAGGATCGTGCCGCAGTGCCAGTGCGACGTCGAGCCACTGCGGCAGACCGACGAGCCGATCGGCGCCTCCCACGAGCCGCGGACCAGTGAGTCGCTGACCTGACCCCACCCGAGTACGACGGGAACGGTCCACCAGCCATAACCGACCGAGACCCAGGCGTAGTCGTTACCGGGGAACGACCAGCCCTGGAACCAGCCCTGGTCCGAACCGTCCCAGCCACGCACCAGTCCGCTCCGGCCGCAGTGCCCGGCGGTGACATAACCGCCGTACACGGAGAAGCCGATCGAGCAGCGGATGTTGTCGACGTAGTACGGGTCGCCGCCAACGGTGCCGGCCGCGAACGTCCGCGGCGCCTGTGCCGTGACCTCTCGAACCGTCACCGCACCGGCCTTGGCGACCTTGGCCACGAACGCGTCGACGGCCTGGGATCGCTTACCTGCTTGGACATTGATCACGACGCTGCCCGTGCGGGGATCGGCAGACCAGCCGCTGACCGCATCCGGTACGGACTTGCCGGCCAGCTTGTCGACCGCTGCCTTGCGCTTGTCCAGTGCGGCAGCCGGCTCGGGTACGGCGGTGGTCTGAGCGCCAGTCGCCCGTACGGCGGCCGCGTGGCCGGTGCCGACCAGTCCGATCACCAGCTCGTGGCTGGTCGGGTCGAGCCATGCGCCGCCGAAGTCAACGCCGGCTGCTTTCTGAGCGGCAGGCAGGAGCTTGGCGGCCGACGTCTCGGCCGTGAGGCGTTCCCGCATCTGCTGCTCGGTCAGACCGAAGTCTCGCTGCATCGCAGTGGCCTGGCCGGGGACTGTGATCGGCTTCGGCGGTGGCTGCGTCGCTATGGCCTGACTGGGGACGGACACCGCACTCACCGCAAGCACGGCGGCTAGTAGGACTTTCATGGGGACTCTCCTTCACCTAGGGGCGGTTCGGTGGGTGAGAGCGCTCTCAACATGAGAGGGTGGCCTACGTTGTCAGAGCCGTCAAGGGCTCACAGACCAAGGTGCGCGAGTACGGCGAGCACCCGGCGGTGACCGGAATCGGTCGGGGGCAGGTCGAGCTTGAGGAAGACGTTGCCGACGTGCTTGTGCACTGCGCCTTCGGAGATCACCAGTTTGTCGGCGATCGAGGTGTTGCCCAGGCCTTCGGCCATCAGTGCGAGCACCTCGCGTTCACGGGGTGTCAGCCGGTCCAGCGGGCTGCTGCGCTTGACCATCAGCTGGCTGACGACCTCCGGGTCGAGCACGGTCCCGCCGCCGGCAACTCGCCGTACCGCCTCGAGGAACTCGTCGACCCGGGACACCCGGTCCTTCAGCAGGTATCCGACGCCTTCACTGCCCGCCGCGAGCAGCTCGGCCGCGTAGACCTCCTCGACGTACTGCGAGAACACGAGCACCGGAAGCCCGGGCCGGATCCGGCGAGCCTCGATCGCGGCGCGCAAGCCCTCGTCGGTGAAGGTCGGCGGGAGCCGTACGTCGACCACCGCGATGTCCACCTCGTACGCCGCCATCGCCTGGGCGAACTCGTCCGCGTCGGTGGCCACCGCGGCGACCTCGAAGCCGGAGTTGTTCAGCAGCAGGCTCAGGCCTTCGGCGAGGATCGGGTTGTCCTCGAGGATCATCACCCGCACGGAAGGATCACCTCGACGGTGGTCGGTCCGCCGATCGGGCTCTGCAGCTCCAGGTGACCGTCGATCGCCTGCACCCGGTTGAGCACGCCTCGCAGTCCACTCCCCCGGCCCAGCAGATCGGAGTCCTCGTTGATGCGCGCTCCGCCGATCCCGTCGTCGGTGACGGCCAGGTAGAGCTCCGGTCCACGCCGTTCCAGCTGTAGCTGGACCGTGCCGGCGGCGGAGTGCTTGGTGATGTTGGTGAGCGACTCCGCGACAACGAAGTACGCAGCGGCCTCGACAGCGGCCGGGACCTGCCCGAGCTCGCCCAAGCGCAGGTCCACCGGCAGCGGGCAGCGGGCGGCGAGTGCGGAGACCGCACCGGCCAGACCGCGGTCAGCCAGGATCGGTGGGTACATGGTCCGCAGCACGCCGCGAAGCTCGCTCATTGCCTGCTCTGCACCGTCCCGGGCGTCATCCAGCAGTTTGGCTGCCTTCTCCGGATCCGTCGCCATGGTCTGCTTGGCAACGCCGATCCGCATCGCCAGCGAGACCAGCTGCGCCTGCGTCCCGTCGTGCAGGTCGCGTTCGATCCGGCGTAACTCTGCGCCGTGGGAGTCCACCGCACCGGCCCGGCTCTTCGTGAGCTCCTCGACCCGCTCCTCGAGCCGGACCGTCTCCAGCTGCGCTTGACTCGGCGCGAGCAGCTTGAGCACGGCCTTTGCGTGCCCACGGGCTGCCGCCGGAGCTACCCAGCCCAGGCAGACCAGACCGATCAGAATCTGTAGCGGACCGAGTGTGAACGCGTCGAACCAGCTGTTGACGCTGAAACCCACCAGCGAGAACTCACCCGGCTGGAGCGGCCACAACACCATGCTGAGCAGCGCGGCCGGAATCGCGACGACGGAGACCACCGCGATCGCCAGCTCGGGGATCATCACGAGCGGACCGAGCAGACACCACAGGCTGCGCGTGAACGACTTGTCCCGAACCAACGTGACGACGTCGCCCGGCCTGCGCGGCGTGGCGGGCGGCAGCGGTTCCGCTTGCGGTATGCCGAGGTACTTCGCCGCCCGGTAACGCTCGCTGTTCGCCAGCCGAACCAGGCCGGCCGTGGCGCCCGGGATCAGCCAGGCGAAGATCAGGCTGACCGGTAGCGCCGCGAGCAGCACTACCGACTTGAAGTAGCGAATGAACAGGTATCCGCCGGCTGGTCCACCCCGGGACAGGATCTTGGTCAACATGCCTCAATCCTCCGGTCGCAGGACGCCTGAGTCGGTACAGCAGGCTCTACTCTTCGCTGGGGTGCCCACTGGATCGTACCGAGCGTCCGGCGTACCTAGCGTGCTATTGCATGACGAAGAGCTCGCCTGTAGTCAGGTGCATTCGGGGACGCCGGGGAGCTTGGCGTTCGGATTGTCGATGTAGATGTTGGTCATGTAGCCGCCCTGGTCGCGCAGCTTCGACCACCAGTTGTTGGTCGTGCCTTCGGCGGTCACGGGGTCGCCCTGGACCTGGCAGGTGACGAACACCTGCGTGGGGCCGGGCAGCTCGGTGATGATCGACGCGGTCAGCTTCGGCGCCGAGCGGACCCGGACTCCGCTGCCGTAGGTGGTGAAGTTGTACTCCGGCGGGTTCGGGTCGCCGCCGTTGACCATCTGCATGTAGTAGTCCCAGTTCCAGTTCGGACCTGGGTCGGTGTGAGTCTGGTTCGGCATCTCGACGTGGCCCTTGATGTGGGCCCGGTCCTTCGGGATACCGCGGCGGTCGGCGATGTTGCGGGTCAGCGCGGCCGACGAGCGGTACATCGCGTCGGTGAACCAGGACGGCTGGTCGACGAAGCCCTCGTGCTCGATGCCGATCGTGTAGCCGTTCTCGGTTCCGACGTGCCAGGCGGTGTCCTTCTCGGCCACCATCTGCGTGACCTGGCCGTCGCTGGAGCGGATCACGTAGTGCGCGCTGACCTGCGCGGCCGGGTCCTTGAACCAGCTGATCGTGCCGGCGTACGAGCCTTGGGTCACGTGGATGACGATCGTCGTGATCGCCTTGGTGCGGCCGACGCGGTAATTGCAGGTACAGGCCGGGTTCCAGATCGCGCCCGGGTAGTCGACCGCCGCGACGGAGGACGGCGTCCGGGTGCCGAGCGGGGCGACCTTGGCGTAGGCGCCGCGCTCCGGCACGACCGCCTTCGGCGCCGTAAGGACGCCGGCGGCACGGACTCCGGTACCGATGATCCGGTAGACCTCGTCGGTGTACAGGCGAGCGGTCGGGGCGTCGGCGGAGTGCGAGTACTTCGCGACGACGCCGTACCACTTAGCGAGGTCGGATCGGTCGGTCAGCCTGGCGGCGTCGGCGTACGCGTCCAGGACGGCCGCGGCGCCGAGGATGTTCGACGCGTTGTCCTTCGAGAGTTGTGCGATCGGCAGGCCGGTCAGTTTGGTTGCCTCTGACAACGTTGCGTTCTGGTTGTTGCTGACCAGGTGCATGACGCCGTAGCCGTTGGCCTGGCTCGGCTCGCCGTTGTGACCCTCGAGATGCGACTCGGCGAACCCGATGCCGACGAGCACTTCACGCGGTACGTCGTACTTCGCGGCGGCGGTCTGGAACGCGGACGCGAGATCCGGCCGACCGGCGGGCTGGGACGGCTCGGCCGCGGTGCTCGGCAGCGCGGTGAACGCGAGGGCGCCGGCGATCAGGAACGCGGACAGCGTGGGTATGCGGGCGGTTCTACCCATGACGGATCCTTTCGGATGCGGTCCACCGAGGGGCGTCGGTGGTCCCGAGCGTCACGGTAAGGCAAGATCTTCCGGTCATGCCAGTTTTTGAGTGAATTTTTTCCCGTCACCGTGCGAAAACGACGCGACCACGCAGTGCGATCAGGCGCGGGTGCGTCAGTACGGCGAGATTCGCGCGCGGGTCCTCGTCGTACACGACCAGGTCGGCCGGATCGCCCGGCCGCAGTTCACTGGGAGCGCCGAGCCACTCGCGCGCACCCCACGAGCCGGCCTTGAGAGCTTCCTCCCCGGACATCCCGATCCCGGTCAGGGCCTGGATCTCCTGCGCCACCAGGCCGTGCCCGAGCACCCCGCCCGCGTCGGTGCCGGCATACACGGGTACGCCGGCGTCGTACGCGTCACGCAGTCGGTCCAGCCGACGGGCATAGAGGTCGAGCATGTGTGCCGAGTACTTCGGGAACTTGGCGGCGGCCTGTTCGGCGTACTGCGGGAAGTTCTCGAGCTGGATGATGGTCGGTACGACGGCCACCCCGTGCTCGGCCATGTGGTCGAGCATGTCCGGGAGGACGCCGGTGGCGTGCTCGATGCAGTCGATGCCGGCGGCAAGCAGGTCCGGAAGCGCGTGCTCGCCGAAGACATGGGCGGTGACCCGGGCGCCGAGCTCGTGGGCGCGGGCGATCGCCGCGCTCAGCGCCTCGGCCGGCCAGCACGGGGTCAGGTCGCCGGCGTCGCGGTCGATCCAGTCCCCGACCAGCTTGACCCAGCCATCACCACGGCGCGCCTCCTGGTCGACGTACGCGACCAGCTCGTCGGGCTCGATCTCCCAACCGTAGTTGCGGATGTACCGCTTCGAACGGGCGATGTGCCGGCCGGCCCGGATGATCTTCGGGAGATCCTCGCGGTCGTCGATCCAGCGCGTGTCCGCGGCCGAACCGGCGTCGCGGACCAGCAGCGCGCCGGCCTCACGGTCGGCGATCGCCTGCTCCTCCTGCGTCTCCACGTCAACGGCACCGTGATCGTCGACCCCGATGTGGCAGTGCGCATCCACCAGGCCAGGCACGATCCAGCCCCCGGTATGCACGGTGCTGACCTCACCAGTGGTGGGCCGGTCGACGACCAACCCACCACTGAGATAGACCTCGTGCCGCTCCCCACCCGGCAACACCGTCCCCACCAGCCTGAGTACACCGGAAGCGCTCATACCCCCGACCGTATCCCGCCCCACGGTCGCGCTCCTCCTCGAACCGCGCCCTGTCCCACCCCCCACCGCAGTTGCCTGGCTGACCCACGAATTTGGCTGGGCCACCCAGGAAATCGGGGGTTACTCACCCTGGTTACGGGTCACAAACCCCCGATTTGCCTGGTCTACCAGGCAAATCGGGAGGGAGTCAGACGGGGTGAACGGTGGAGCGGGTTAGCCGTGTGAGCCGCCGCCTGGAGTGCACGTCGGTGTGCCCGGGTCGTTGCTGGGGCACGGTGTGCCGCTCGGAGTCTCCGTCGGCGTCGGCGTCGGGGTCGGAGTGGGCGTCGGAGTCGGCGTCGGCGTGGGGGTCTTGGTCGGCGTGGTCGTCGGCCGTTGGGTCGGACGCGTCGGCGGCCGGTGCGTCGGATCGGTCCCCGGCGGGGTGTCGATCGGATCCGGCAGCGTCACCGCACCGCTCGGAGTCGTCGGCCGGCTCGACGGCACCGGCGTGGTGACCGCCTGAACCGGCGGCGTGGCCGGGTCGTCCGGGATGGTCGGCACCGCGCGCGGATCAACCTTGCGCTCGGCGTTGCCGATCGACCGCGGGATCGACAGGTTGCCCTTCTCGTTCGGAATCAGGACAGCGTTCTTGCTGTAGACCCGCATCCACTTGAGCACGGTGGCGACGAAGTCCTTGGAGTGCTGGTACCGCAGCAGGGACTCGACCAGGTCGCGCGGCTGCTTCAGGTTGTCGCCCTCGGCGCACAGGACCACGGCGACCGTGGTGACCGCGTCGTACACGTTGTTCGGATTGCGGTAGCCGTCGCCGTTGCCGTCGGCCCCGAACTCGTCCCACACCTGCGGGATGATCTGCATCGGACCGACCGCACGGTCCCAGGTCAGGTCGGTGTCGTACCGCCCCTTGTCGGTGTCGGTGATGCGGCCGTTGCCGCCGCGGCCGTTCAGCACCGGGCCGAGGATCTTGCCGCGGGTGGTGCCGGCCACGTCGACCCGGCCGCCGCTGGCGTGGTCGGACTCGACCTTGCCGATCCCGGCCAGCAGGGGCCAGGTCAGTCCACAGTTCGGCCGGACGACGGCGAGATTCGCGGTGGCGCGGCGGTAGGCGGGAAAGACTCCGCGCGGGATGCCGTTGACGGCCCCCGCGCGCCCGGGCCGCACGACGGACCTTCCGTCGGTCGCACCCTGGACGGGCACGTCGGCGCGAGCGGGCTTGTCAGATCCGAGCCGGCCGTCCACCCCTGGACGCTGCGGCACGATCATCGTCAGTTCGTCGAACTCACCGCTGTTCAGCCCGGCTCCAGGCGATGGAGCGACCGGGCTGTCCGCCGCGAGTTGACCGGAGGCACCGGTCCCACCCGCCGCGACTGTCACGACGGCCCCGACCAGGAGCGGGGCTGTGCACAGTGAAGCGATGATTATTTTGACCCGACGGTTACCACTACGGGTTAGGCGCATAGTCCCCTCAACGATCCATACGCCAGAAAGTTACATCAAGACGACGCAAAGTTACCTGACCCGCCAACACCACTGAAAACGGGCACCCATCAGGCGTAAATCGGCGCAGGAGAAGGCGCGAGGACGCGGGTAGCCTGCCCCGTTACCCGAGGCTGAAACGCAGTTGCGACAGTTCGTTCAGGTACCGGGCTGCTGGTTCAGTTGCCGGGCTGCGGTGCCTGCTCCGGGCCGTTGGCCGACTTGGGCGGCGTCGGCGTGTCACAGGTCGGCGTGGTGGGGTCGTCCGCAGCCGCGTCGGCTGTAGTGCCGCCCGCCGGGGCAACCGGCGTCGTGGCCGGCGTGTCCGTCGGAGCAGGCGTGGGGGTCGGGGTGGGCGTCGGCGTACAGGTCGGCGGCTCCGGCGTCCCCGGCGAGTTGGTCGGCGGAGTGGTGGGCGGGGTCGTCGGGTGGGTCGACGGCGGCGGCGTGTACGGCGGAGTCGGGGTCGGCGTCTGGTGCGGACGCGTCGGCTTCGTCGTGGGCAGGGTCGGCATCGTCGTGACCGGCGTCGACGTACCAGGCTTGCTCGGCGTCGGCGTGGACGTCGTCGGGACCGGGGTGGTCGGCAGGACCGTCGGCGTCGGCGTCGGCGTGGGAGTCGTAGCCTCGCGGGTCGGGTCGGTCGGGTTGTCGACGTTGCCCGCATCGGTCGGGTTGGTGATCGTGCCCGTGGTGTCCGGAATCGTCACCGTCTGCTTGCTGTAGGACTGCATCCACCGCAGCACGGTCGACACGTAGTCCATCGAGTGGTTGTAGCGCAGCACCGCCTGGACCAGGCCTTGCGCGTCACCCAGGTTCGACCCGCCGGCGCAGAGGTAGTCCCCCGCCGCCCTGGCCGCGTCGAACACGTTGTGCGGGTCCTTGACGCCGTCACCGTTGCCATCCGCACCGAACGACGTCCAGGTGCCCGGGATGAACTGCATCGGCCCGACGGCACGGTCCCAGCTGGTGTTCCCGTCGTACACGCCGTGGTCGGTGTCGGCGATCGCTGCCATGCCCGCGGATCCGTCGAGCACCGGGCCGAGGATGTGGCCGCGGGTGTTCCCGTTCGCGTCGACCTTGCCGCCGCTGGCGTGCGCGGACTCGACCTTGCCGATACCGGCGAGCAACGGCCAGGTCAGATGGCAGCCCGGCATCGAGGCCGCGAGGTCGTTGGCCGCCTTCTGGTACGCCGCAAGCACCGTGCCGGGGATGCCGGACGCGTCACCGGTGATACCGGGGATGGGCTGCACAGTGCCGTCCGTCGTACCGGTGATCGGCACCTGGACGGTGGACTTGCCCTGCGACGGCAGACTGCCGTCGACACCCGGCTCGGACGGGACGTTGTTCGCCAGGTCGTCGAACACTGCGTCCTGGCGTGGAGCGGCCAGCGCGTGCGCGTCGACGATGAACGTGTTGGACGTGACGCCGCCGACCACGAAAACGGCGACCATCGCGGTGGGAGGCGCCAAGCAGACCCAGGTGGCGGTCAGCTTGCCCCGCCACGTGTCCAGGTTCTTGAACTGCTGCCTCATCCGAACCGTCCTTCGACGCATTCCGCAGTGTGTGTTCCGGGCGTACGGACGATCTTAGCCGCGACGAGGTCGTGGGCAACCGATAACGGTGCGCCACTTCATGCAGTCACCAGGTACCTAAGGGGCAATCCACTCCCCTGTCACTGCGGGTTCACGAGGCGTGCTGCCCGAACGGGCAGCCGGGTCTACTTGCCGCCGCCGAGCATCTTCTTCAGGTCGTCCGGAAGCTCGAAGTCGCCACCCTGCCCACCGCCGAACGCGGCCGGGAGCTGGCCCGGCAGCGGCGCCTCCGACTCGGGGCTGCCCTGGTTCGCCCGCTTGGCCGGGTTGCCCGAGCCGCGCTTCTTCCCCTTCTTCGCCTGCTGCTTGGCCTTCCGCGCGCCGCCCGCACCGGCGCCGGGCATCCCCGGCATACCGGGCATCCCCGGCATGCCCTTGCCGGACGCCATCGCGGACATCATCTTCCGGGCCTCGAAGAACCGGTCGACCAGACCGCTCACGGTCGAGACCTCGGTCCCGGAACCCTTCGCGATCCGGGCCCGGCGGGAGCCGTTGAGGATGTGCGGATCGGCCCGCTCGGCCGGCGTCATCGAGTGGATGACCGCCTCGATCCGGTCGATCTCGCGCTCGTCGAAGTTCTCCAGCTGGTCCTTGAACTGGTTCGCACCGGGCAGCATGCCGAAGATCTTGGTCAGCGGGCCCATCTTGCGCACCGACTGCATCTGGGCGAGGAAGTCGTCCAGGGTGAAGTCCTTGCCACCCTTCTTCTGCAGCTTGGCCGCGGTCTTGGCGGCCTCCTCCGCGTCGAAGGAGCGCTCGGCGCTCTCGATCAGGCTCATCACGTCGCCCATGCCGAGGATGCGCGACGCCATCCGGTCGGGGTGGAAGACGTCGAAGTCCTCGAGCTTCTCGCCGTTGCTGGCGAACATCACCTGGCGGCCGGTGACCTGCGCGACCGACAGGGCGGCGCCACCGCGGGCGTCACCGTCGAGCTTGGTCAGTACGACGCCGTCGAAGCCGACACCGTCGAGGAACGCCTGCGCGGTGTTGACCGCGTCCTGACCGATCATCGCGTCGACCACGAACAGCGTCTCGTCCGGGTTGACCGCGTCACGGATGTCGGCGGCCTGCTTCATCAGCACCTCGTCGACGCCCAGCCGGCCGGCCGTGTCGACGATGACCACGCTGTACTGCTTGGACCGCGCCTCGTCCATCGCCTTGCGGGCGACGTCGACCGGATCGCCGACGCCGTTGCCCGGCTCGGGCGCGAAGACCGGCACGCCGGCGCGCTCTCCGACGACCTGGAGCTGGGTCACCGCGTTCGGCCGCTGGAGGTCGGCGGCGACCAGCATCGGGGTCTGGTGCTTGGTGTCCTTCAGCCACTTGGCCAGCTTCCCGGCCAGGGTGGTCTTACCAGCACCCTGCAGACCGGCGAGCATGATCACCGTCGGCGGGCGCTTGGCGATCCGTAGCTCGCGGGTCTCGCCGCCGAGGATGGTGACGAGCTCCTCGTTGACGATCTTGATGACCTGCTGGGCCGGATTCAGCCCGCCCCGGACCTCGGCGCCGCCGGCCCGCTCGCGGACCGACTTGATGAACTCGCGCACCACCGGCAGGGCGACATCGGCCTCCAGCAACGCGATCCGGATCTCCCGGGTGGTCGCGTCGATGTCGGCATCGGTCAGCTTGCCCTTGCCCCGCAACCCCTTGAACGCACTGGACAGCCGATCGGAAAGCGTGTCGAACACGAGAAACAGCCCATTCCCTCAGAAGCCATGAACTCCCCGAGTCTACCGTCCGCTGCCACCCGGACCCCGCTGTGGATAACTCGAACCCCGTGGCGCGTTTTGCCGCTAGCGTTGCGACCAGTGCCGGACGAGATCGGGAGGACCCATGGCGTTGGACGTCGGACAGTTCAACCAGGCGTACCTGCGGGCGCAAGACGCCGTACGGCGCGACCCCGGAGCTGACCTGACCGGGGTGCAGGACGCTCTGCGCGCGCTCGTGCCTGCCGACGCGTCCGAGCACGACCGGACCTGGACCACGGCCCTGATCGAGGAGCTGGCCGAGCCAGCCGAGCCCGAGCGGCAATGGAGCGCCTTGTACGACGAAGCCGGCCGCATCCACGCCGATGCGTACCGGATGACCGGCTCACGGTCCGAGCGGATCTCCGCCCTCGCCGACGCCCGCCGGCGGATCTGGGCCGTCGCGGATCGAGCCGACCAGGACGAGGCGCCGCACATCCGCGCGATGACCATGACCCTGGAACATCTCGAGCAGGAGCTGCGCGACTCGGACTGGCCGGTGGACTCCAGCGAAGGTGACGGCTAGCTCGTGAACGACTTGGTCCCCCGCGACTCCCCGACGTACGGCGAGTTCGCGCGCCTGCATCGGTTGGCGCGGAGCCTGCGCCCAACCGGTCCCGACCGGTGGAACGGCGATCTCTACACCAGCTCTGCCGAGAACGCGTGGGGTGGCTTCGACCCACGCACGGGCGCGATCCAACTCTCCGACACCACTGTCCTGCCCTATCTGACCCGCGAGACGATTCCGCAGGCGTCCGCGGCCCAGTCGCAGGCACTGGCGAGCGTTCTGCACGCGTCGACCCGGGCGAGTATCGCGATGGACGATCCGGCCGCGCGCAACGCCGTACGGTCCGACCATTCGCTCAGCCTGCATGCCGGCATCGCGGAGCTTCGCACGCGCGACGACTTCAAGCTCTTCACCCGGCAGGCCGGGTACCGCGAGCTCCAACTGCCGCCGGAGCGCTACGAAGGCGCCTACAAAGCTGCCGCCAGTCTGGTGGAACAGGCCTCCGGCGTACGACGGGATCGGGTGTCGCTCGTCAACGAGCTCAACCAGGGTCCGGTCTCGGCCCACTTCGATCGCCTGGCGCACGGCGTCGTTCAGAACCGTTTGTGGGACGTCGTTCCGCATCATCAGGACCATCAGCAGGCGGCACTGGCGGCGATTCAGCAGCCGATGATTCACGAGGCATGGCCTTGGTTGGTCGAGCAGCCGAGCGAGGTCGGTCAGCGCGTCGGGGACGAGATCCGGAGCGGGGTGAACGCGAAGGTCGACCAGATCCGTCGGCACTACCAGCGTGACGCGCGCACGCCGTTCGAGAGCGAAGGTGCGGAGCGAGAGGTTCGCCCGGACGGGAATCAGCGTCCCGCTCCGTCCACAGCTCAGGAGAACCCCGGGACGCGGTTCCTCGGAGCCCAACCATCGGCCGCAGGTGCCGTCGAGTCGCCGCCCGTGCTGGGCGACGGATCTCGTCGCCGCGATGCCGGGGCGGGACGTGCACCCGGGAAGACGGCACACACCACGCATCCAGCCAATCGGCCGCGTGGTGTTTGACAGTGGTCGGGGCGGCCAGGAGGATCTAACCAATAGATTCCGATCTAGTGGTTAGGGGTGGGGCGTGGGCAAGCGCCGCGTAGTGCTGGATGGGCCTTCCAACTTGGGGTTACGACCGCCGGTCGAGGGCGCCGTGCCAGGGTGTTACAAGTTGGCGGGTGCGCTGCGGGATCTGGGCTTCGTGGGGCGGATCGGCGCCGAGGACGCGGGGTGCGTGACGCCGCCTCGGTACGACCGGGCCGGATGGAAGCCTGGGGACGGGGTGTTCAACGCGGCCGCGATGGCGTCGTACTCGGTGAAGCTCGCGGATCGGATCGGGGAGCTGATCGGCGCCGGGAAGTTCGTCGTGCTGCTGGGTGGAGAGTGCAGCAACCTGCTCGGGCCGGCGTTGGCGTTGAAGCGGCTCGGACGGTACGGCGTCGTGTATCTCGACGGCCACTCGGACTTCCGCACTGTCGACAACGCGCCGTACGTAGGAGCAGCGGGCGGCGAGGCACTCGCGCTGGTGACCGGGCGCGGCCAGCCCGATCTCACCGACCTCGAAGGCCGCGGGCCGTACGTCCGAGACAGCGACGCGGCGCTGCTGGGGATCAGAGCGGACGACGAGTACGTCGCGGACGTCCGGACGGCCGGGATCCCGGTCTGGCCCGCGACGGACGTCGCCGCGGATCCGGCGAAGGCAGCCGACGGCGTGCTCGATCACCTGCACGAGACCGAGTTCTGGGTGCACCTCGACGTCGACATCCTCGACGCCGCGATCATGCCCGCGGTCGACAGCCCCGACCCGGGCGGGATCGACCACGCCCAACTTCGGGCCCTTCTCCGTCCGTTGCTCGCGGCACCGACCTGCGTCGGGATCGACATTGGCATCTTTGATCCCGATCTCGACCCCGACGGCGTCTACGCGGCCGAGCTCACCGACACCCTGGTCGCATCACTCAACTGACGAGGCCCAGACCAGGTTCTGGCCGTGGGGCTCGATCCGCCCGAGCACTCGGCGTACGCCGCCCGGCCAGGTCTCCAACTCGACCAGGAACTCGTGCGGCGGCTCAGCCGTCGGCTCGAACCTCAGCCGCGCCAACGGCGTCGACTCGTCGGCCTGCTCCCCCAGCTCGGCCATCCGCTCATCCACGGCCGCGCGGTCGTCGACAGTCAGGTACTGCCACATGATCGAGTGCCACAACACGGTCACGTGTCCCTGCGAGAGCTCCAGCCCGCGCACGAAGGAGACCGCGTCCTCACGGTGTACGTCCGCCGGCACCTGCCGCGCGACCTCCACAGCAGCCCGTAGCCGTTCCAGCCGCTCGGACATGTCGGCCCACACGTACGACGTCAACGTGCGAGCGCCCTCCGTGGACAGCGGGTTCACCGGCGCAATATCGGACCCGACCCGCTCTGCGACCCGGAGGGCGACCGGCTCCAGCTTGCGCCCCGACCACGCGTCCTCGATGACCACCGGGCTGTCGGCAGCGCCGTACGACTCACCATCCGCGACATACCGGAAGTGATCCGCCCGGAGGTTCAGCCCAGCGCTCGCGCCGATCTCGAACAACCGCACCGGCAGCGACACGTCCTGCACCAGCTGCAGCAAACCGCCGTAGAGCGCGGCTGACCGCCGCACCTCGTTGGTCTGCGGTGGCTGGGTCAGCAGGGCCCGCACCTCGGCAGACCGGGACTGCAGCACCTGCTCGAACGCCTCCCACCCGAGCACAGGGTCCCACTCCCCACCGACACTCGGATAGAACTGCGCAAGCTCGGGCACCTGCCCCGCCAGCACCAAGCCGTGGACGGCGCCCAGCAGCCGCAACCCGATCACGGACCCCGGTGGTGGGTCCTCGTATCCCGCGAGTACCTCGGTGGCCACTCCGCCGACCTCGTAGTTGTCCACGAGTCGCCGGAGGAGCTCGGCGTACATCGGGGACCCAAGGTTCTCGCACCGGACGGCCTGACGCTGGAGAGACCCAATGAGCAGCACGGTGTTGAGACTAGGCCAACCGATCCAGGACCGATTTGGCCGTTGTGCGCGCGTCCTCTTCTTCGAGGGGCGAGCCATGGCGATCCGTCAGGTAGAAGACGTCGACGCACTCGGCGCCCAGCGTGCTGACGTGTGCGGACCGGACATCCGCGCCGGTAGAGGCTATGGCCGCAGTGACGTCGTACAGCAGTCCTGGCCGGTCATGCGCACGCACTTGCAGCACCGTGGCCGTTTCGGACGCCTCCGGCAACAGATCCACCCGGCTGGCGACTCGGCCGCGTGCTGCGGACGAGTCACGCGCGGCCAAGCGTCGTACCAGGTCAGCGGGATCGCGCAGCGCGACGGCCAGGCGGTCACGCAGCCGGATTGGGTCGGGTGGCGATCCAGCCACGGTCCACTGCGAAATCCCCAATCCATCAACGGATGTGAGCACGGCAGCCCGCACTGCGAGTCGCTCCACCGCCAGCACGGCGGCAACCGTCGAGAACGTGCCCACTTGGTCCGGTACGGCGACGTTGATCCGGAGATCACCGTGATGGTCGGTCACCGTCAGGCCTAGCCGGCCAACGCCCACCACCTGATGCAGCACAGGCACAGGAATCGGCGGGGCGTCGGTCCACATCCCCTCGCCGCCCCCGGAGAGCTCGCCACGGACGCGCCGACACAACTCACCCACCAGCCGCATCCGCCACGGCGATGACGCCGCCGGACCGGCCGCCCGCGCATCGGCGTACGTGAGCGCCTCCAGCAGGTCCAGCGTCTCCGTGTCCCGGACGATCCCCACCACCAGGTCGACCGTCATCGGGTCGTCCAGATCGCGCCGAGTGGCGACCTGCGCAAGCATGAGGTGCTGCCGGACCAACCGCGTGATGATCTCCGCATCCGCGGCGGAGAATCCGATCCGCCGAGCGACGGTCCCAGCGATGACCGCACCGGTGACACTGTGGTCGCCGGGAACCGCCTTGCCGAGATCGTGCACCAGTGCGGCGACCAGCAGCAGGTCAGGCCGCCGTACGTCGCGCACCATCTTCGAAGCCTCGACACACGTCTCCAGCAAGTGCCGGTCAACGGTGAAGCGATGAATCGCGGACTGCGGCGGCCGGAACCGCACTGTGTCCCACTCGGGCAGGATCCGGGTGATGTAGCCGGCCTGGTCCAACGCCTCCCACACTTCAAGCAGTCCGTTGCCCGCACC
This sequence comes from Kribbella sp. NPDC055071, assembly GCF_053608045.1. NCBI lineage: Bacteria > Bacillati > Actinomycetota > Actinomycetes > Propionibacteriales > Kribbellaceae > Kribbella > Kribbella sp. NPDC055071. The sequence continues at coordinate 348,120 of NZ_JBSGUS010000003.1, read as the reverse complement.
CAGCAGGGCGCACAGCAACCGCAGGGCCTCACCCGGCCAGGGCTGAGGCAGGTCTGCGGCCGAAGAAGCCAGCCGCGCACACACTGCAGGCGAGAGAACGAGCTCACGATCCGCAGCGACCGCGGCAGCACGCAGTCCGAGCACGGCGTCCCGCTCGGGGCGAGCGTCGGGCATCAGCACGACCTCACCCTCGTGCTGACCGACGCCCTCGTCGAGGGCTACCAGCGTCGGCCCACCGGTCCGCTGCCCCCGCCGCCTCGACCGCGGCGGCTTGTTCATCAGGCTCTCCACCCGCCGCCAGGACACATCGGACAGATGCGCCAGCGTCCGGCCGGTCGAGTACACGTGCCGCAGCAACTCCTCCCGACCGGAGAACCCGAGACCCGCAGCGACCTCACCGGCAACGTCGGCGACCAGTCTGTCCGTAGAGCGACCCGCGACCGTGTGCAACTCGTCCCGCACGTTCAGCAGATCGAGCCGTGCCCGCTCCAGCACCGGATGCGGTACGTCGATCAACCACGACGCCACCAACGCACGCAGTACGACGGCGTCCCGCAGACCGCCGTACGCCTCCTTCAAATCCGGCTCGGCCAGGTGCGCGAGCTCTCCCACGCTCGAAGCGCGGTCCCGGCACGCCTGGGCCAATCCAGGTAGCCGAGAGCGCGCGGTACGACGCCAGTCCGCCATCAGCACGGACCGCAGTTGCAAGGTCAGATTGGAGTCGCCGGCCACGTGACGCGCGTCCAGCAACCCAAGGGCCACCCGGACGTCGTCGGCTGCGGCTTGGCGCGCCTCGGCCAGCGTCCGGACGCTGTGATCCAGCTTGGTCCGCGAGTCCCACAGCGGATACCAGATCTGTGCTGCAAGCTCGTCCACCCGTGGGTACCCCTCGGCGTGCACGAGCATCACGTCGAGATCGCTGTACGGCGACAGCTCCTCCCGGCCGTAGCCGCCGACCGCGACCAGCGCGACGCCCTCGGTGGGTACACCGAGGGCGTCACAGGCCTTGGAGAGGAGCAGGTACAGCAGCGCGTCGGCCTCCTCGGCACGCGCGCGCCGCTGTGCTGCCCGATCGACCATCTAGAGGGCGTCTCCGTCCAGTTCTCCGGTCCGCACCCGGACGATGCTCTCGACCGGTGTCACCCAGACCTTGCCGTCACCGATCTTGCCGGTCTGCGCGGCCTTGACGATCACGTCCACCACGTCCGCGCCGTCACCGTCCTCCACGACGACCTCGAGCCGGACCTTCGGAACCAGGTCCACCTCGTACTCCGCGCCGCGATAGACCTCGGTGTGGCCCTTCTGCCGGCCGTAACCGCTCGCCTCGGTGACCGTCATGCCGGTGACGCCGAACGTCTCCAGTGCGGCCCGGACGTCCTCCAGCTTGTGCGGCTTGACCACCGCGGTGATCAGCTTCATGCCTTGACACCTTCCTTCTCCGAGGCCTCAGTGGTGCCATTCTCCGTCTCGGCCGGAGCCGGGCGGGACAGCGCGCCGCGCAGACCGGCCGAACCGAGGTAGTCGTACGCCGTCTCCGCGTGCTCGACCTGGTCGACACCGGTGACCTCGTCGTCCTCCTTGAGCCGGAAGCCGATCGTCTTGTCGATGACCTTGCCCAGGATGAACGCGACGGTGAAGGAGTACAGACCGACGACCACGTTGGCCAGCGCCTGCCGGCCCAGTTGCGTGACGCCACCACCGTAGAACAGGCCGTCCACGGCCGACGGGGCCGCCGCCGTACCGAGCAGGCCGATCGCCAGCGAGCCGAACAGGCCGCCGACGAAGTGCACGCCGACCACGTCGAGCGAGTCGTCGAAGCCCAGCCGGTACTTCAGCGACACCGCGCCGCAGCAGATGGCGCCGGCCGCCAGGCCGAGGATGAGAGCACCGATCGGCGAGACCGCGCCACAGGACGGGGTGATCGCGACCAGACCGGCGACCGCACCGGACGCGAGTCCGAGCGTGGTGGCCTTGCCGTGCACGATCCGCTCGACGATCAGCCAGCCGATCACGGCCGCGGCGGTGGCGGCCTGCGTGTTCACGAAGGTGACGGCGGCGGTGGTGCCGGCGCTCAGCGCGGAGCCCGCGTTGAACCCGAACCAGCCGAACCACAGCAGTCCGGCGCCGAGCAGGACCAGCGGCAGGCTGTGCGGCCGCATCGGGTCCCGCTTCCAGCCGACGCGCTTGCCGAGCACGATCGCCAGTGCGAGCGCGGCGGCGCCGGCGTTCAGGTGGACCGCCGTACCGCCGGCGAAGTCGACTGCCTTCAGCTTGTCGCCGATCCAGCCGCCGTTGCCGTCGTCGAGGAACCAGACCGAGTGCGCGACCGGGAAGTACACCAGCAGGGTCCAGCCGACCACGAACGCGATCCAGCCGCGGAACGTGGCCCGGTCGGCGATCGCACCCGAGATCAGCGCGGGGGTGATGATCGCGAACATCAACTGGAAGGCGACGAAAGCGAGCGTGGGCGTCGTCCCGCTCACCGCCTCCGGTGCGAGCAGGCCCTTCAGGCCCACCTCGGAGAAGTCACCGATCACGTGGCCGGTGTCGCCGGCGAACGTCAAGGAGTAGCCGACCACCACCCACAGAATCGTGACGACGGCGATGGTGATGAAGCTCATCATCATCATGTTCAGCACGCTCTTCATGCGCACCATGCCGCCGTAGAAGAAAGCCAGTCCCGGTGTCATCAGCATCACCAGGGCGGCACTGGCCAAGACCCAGGCGGTATCGCCGGCGTTGATCTCCATCAACGTCATCCCTTCCATCGAACGGGGTGGCCGGCGTCCTCAATCGGGAGAACTCCACAACGCCGGGGAGCCCGCGCGCAGCCACAGGGACACCGTGTCGGCGCGCGGTTTCAGCCGATCGGTCGATTTGTTTCAGGCATGTGACAAAGCGGGCACTGAGGTGACATCGAGGTGACATCGGCCAGACCGGACCTCGGTATGGCACTCTGGCCTGGACCGCACGGGCCCGCAGCCGCGCCACTGCACCCGTCCGACACGTGGGGACACCAGAAATGGAGACGAATCAGGGAGTAAGGCCGCGCCGTGGCAGGCCGCGCGACCCGGATGCCGAACCAAGGATCCGCAGGTACGCCGTGCAACTGCTGCTGGAGCGTGGATTCGACGGAATGACGGTGGACGACGTCGCCGAAGCCGCTGGGGTGGGCAAGGCGACGATCTACCGCCGTTGGGCCAGCAAGGAACTGCTCGCGAACGACGCGATGGCGGATCTGTTCGCCATCGAGATACCGGACACCGACACGGGCTCGATCGCGGGTGACCTGCGCCTGGTCTACCGCTACGCGCTGTCGTTCGTCCACAGTGAGAGGGGATTGGCAGTCATCCGGCTGGCGGTGTCGGAGGCGAACCGGGACGCCCGGTCCGCCGCGATCTACCGCGAGGTCCTGGAGCGCCGCATCGCGCTGACCAAGGACGCGCTCGACCGGGCCCGCGCCCGGGGCGAACGGGTCCGCAGCACGGCAGATCCGGTGCTGATGGTCGAGTGGCTCGCCGGAGTGTTCGTGATTCGTGCGCTGACCGGTCAGCCGATGCCGCCGCGGGAGGACGCGGACCACCTGGCCGACCTCACGTTGCGAGCGATCATGGAGGATCTAGGGCCGGACACCGGGTCCCACGGCCACTCCGTCTACGGCCAGCTCGGTGACTCGCCGTACTCTGCCTGAGGGCAGGTCCCAGGCTAGGACCCAGCCTCGGACCTGCACCAGGACGGTGCCGTCGTCGTACCACCCGAGGACGGCGCAGCAGCCCGCCTCCCGCAGGGTGTTGGGATCGGCCGGCGCAGTCGCCCGAGAGGTGTCGGGCTGTCCCAGCACGAGCAGGCGGCTGGGGCGAGTCCGGACCGTTGAGATGGCTGCCACCACCTGTGGCTGCTCGGGGACCTTGGTCGGCACTTGGGGCAGGTCATTGGCGATGAACAGCCGGGCCGCCGTGACAGCCGAGGTGGAGGTCTGACCCACCCACTCCTGGACCGGCAACTGGAGATTGTTGGTCGGGTTCCACTGCCCGTCGTCCATGTACCGCAGCACAGCCCCGGCCTCGAGCCGGAACGGCGCAGTGATCGCCTCGGAGTCGTTCGCACCGGTAACTCGCGTTAGTGGCTGCTCGCCGTCGCCGCCCTCACCCACGAGCACGCGGTAGGCCACACCAGGTCCGCTGACCAGGACCCGTTGCGAATCGCTGAGCCAGGACACGCTCCGGATATCTCTGCTGGGCAAGGCGTAATGGGTGACCTCGGCCGTCGCCGAGTCCACTGTGACCAACTGACCCGGCTGTGGGAAGGCAACGAGCCGGCCGTTCGGTGAGACGGCCCCTGAGCTCAAGGGCATCCCAGTGGCGATCGGGGCCAAGTCGACCGGCGCCATCGCCCAGGTGGAGTCGTTACCGACCAAGAGTGGGCGGAAGGTGTCGCCCTGCCTGCCCAGCACCACAGCAGCGATCAGGTCGATCGGGTGCTGCTCGAGCTGCTGCACCTGGTCGGGCAACTGGAGCCGATCACCCAACGGGGTGTGGAGCTTCTCCAGGAACCGCTCGCTACCGCTGGGCGGAGCCATCCAGTAGTCGATCCCCCCGATCTGCCCGGACGGATCGAGATCGTCCGAAGGGGTGGTGGGTACGGGCGGCGGCGTCGGCTCAGCCTTGTTGCCGTAGCCGACGCCTACCCCGATGGCCGCGACCACCGCCACGAACACCACGAGGGCGATGCCGATCAGGATGCTACGGCGAGTACGCCGTCGGGTCGCCAAGCCTTCAGCCCAGGCTGCATCGGCCAGGTCAGGCTCTGACAGGCCGACGGCTGCGCGGTAGAGCAGCGGCTGGACGTCCTCGCGCCTCACCGCGTCTCCCCCGAACCCGCGTCACGCCAGTCCCCTGCACCGAGCGCCGTCCGAAAGTTACTGAAGGCGGTCAGTCCGTGTCCGTGCACGGCCGGCTGCGACAGGCTGAGGATTTCGGCCACCTCGAACTCGGTGAGCTCCTCGAGGTGCAGCAGCACGAGCACAGTGCGCTGCACGGGCGTCAGGCCGGCGAGTGCGCGCTTGACCGGGTCGTCCTCGTCCGGGAACGCCTTCACTCGGCTCCAGCGCGCCAAGGCCGGCTGGTAGAGCAAACCCTGGACGAAGATGTCCGGGTCGTCCAGCTTTCCCCAGCGCAGCGAGAGCCGGGTGAAGGCATGCAGAAGTACCTCCTCGGCTCGCTCGAGATCGCCGTACACGAGGTACGCCGTCCGGAGCCATCTACCCTGCCGCGCATCGACGTACGAGGCGAAGTCCGGGTCGACGGTTTCGCGCACCTAGCCTCCTGCCCCCACCCTCGCTCCCTCCCCTATTCAACTCCTCAACTACTCCGCACTGCTACAGCCAAACGAATCTCTTCGGTGATCAGGTCCATGTTGAGACCTCCGGCGGCCATCAACCCTGCCGCCGCGGACGGCATCACCTGCGCCTTCGGATCGGTCAGGTTGCCGGCCGCGAAGACTCCGGGCACGTTCGTGGCGCCCATCCCGTCGACCGGTACGACGGTGCCGATCAGAACCCCGTTGACCTCGAGAACCGACGTCTCCACGCCGAGGTCGGCCAGGAAGCCGGCCCGAGCCCGCAGGGTGGTCTGGACCGCAAGAGCCTGCCGCGGAATCACCGTACCGCTTTCCAGCCGCACTCCGGTGAGCTTGTCGTCCTCCACCTCGACCTGCGCGACTTTCCCTTGTACTACAGAGATTCCGCGCGCTGCGAGCTCCTCCCACTGCTCATCCGTCGGATCCGGCGCAGTGTGCAAGAAGAGCGTCACGTCGTCACTCAACTGCCGGAACAGCTGCACCTGATGCAGTGCCATCGAACTGGTCGCCAGTACGCCGATGGCCTGGTCCCGGACCTCCCACCCATGGCAGTACGGGCAGTGCAGCACGTCCTTTCCCCACCGCTCGGCCAAGCCGGCCACGTCCGGCAGTTCGTCGACCAGCCCGGTCGTCACCAACAGCCGCCTGCCCTGGTACGTCGTACCGTCCGCAAGCTCGACCGTGAATCCATCCTCTTGGCGGGCCGTGGTCACGGTGCCGGTGACGAACTCACCGCCGTACCCGATCACTTCCTGGCGACCGAGCGCGTACAGCTCCTCAGGGGGCACACCGTCGCGGGTCAGATAGTTGTGCACACCGTCCGCGGGCGCGTTGCGCGGCGTACCGTCGTCGATCACCAGCACGGAGCGGCGCGAGCGGACCAGCGCCAGCGCCCCACTGAGCCCGGCGGCTCCCCCGCCGATCACGATCACGTCGTACTTCGTCATGTCCGAGTCCTCTCTGTTGAGTCGAGGATTCGGGATGTATGTCGTTTTTGACAAACATTTTTGCCAGAATGGCAAGGTGGACACACTCGATGAGGTGCTCGAAGCAGTCGGCCCACGGCTGCGCTCACTGCGGTCCGAACGCGGTACGACCCTGGCCCAGCTGTCCGAGCAGACAGGGATCTCGGTGAGCACCCTGTCGCGGCTGGAGTCCGGACAGCGACGTCCGACGCTGGAGTTGCTGCTACCACTGGCGCGGGCGCACCAGGTCCAGCTCGACGAGCTGGTGGACGCACCGCCGACAGGTGACCCGCGGATCTACCAGAAGCCGATCAACCGCCACGGCACGGTGCACATCCCGCTGAGCCGACGACCGGGTGGGCTGCAGGCGTTCAAGCAGATCCTGCCGGAGGGTTACCCCGGCAACGACGTCAAGCAGAAGACGCACGAGGGCTACGACTGGATCTATGTGCTGTCGGGGCGGATCCGGCTCCGGCTCGGCGACGAGGACTTCATCCTCAAGGAAGGTGAAGTGGCGGAGTTCGACACCCGCGTGCCGCACTGGTTCGGCAACCCCGGTCCGGGGCCGACGGAGGCACTCTGCATGTACGGTCCCCAGGGCGAGCGCATGCACGTCAGAGCACGCACCCGGTAGCGGTTACGCTTCGCCGGTCTCTGTGTGACTGAGGAGGAGCTGGTTGTGAGCATCGCGTTGTTCACCCTGGGCGGCACCATCGCCATGGCAGGCGCTCGCCGACTGACTGGCGAGGACCTCACTGCCGGCGTCCCCGGTCTGGCCCAGCTCGGCCAGACAGTCGAGATCCAGGACGTCGAGGCGGTGTCGAGCTCCAACCTGACCGCCGCAAAGATGCTGGAGGTCGTCGACGCCGCGTCGAAGGCCGTGTCAGCCGGCGCCACTGGCGTTGTGGTCACGCAGGGAACGGACACGCTCGAAGAGACGGCCTTCCTGGTCGACCAGGTCTGGCCGCACTCACAACCGTTCGTTCTCACCGGTGCGATGCGCAACCCCACTCTCGCCGGCCCGGACGGACCTGCGAACCTCCTGGCGGCCATCCGCGTGGCCACGTCCCCTACGGCTCGTGACCTCGGCGCGCTTGTGGTGTTCAAGGACGAGATCCACGCGGCCCGGTGGGTGCGTAAGACGCACAGCACTAGTACGTCGACGTTCGTATCGCCCAACGCCGGTCCGATCGGTCACGTGGTCGAGGACCGCGTCAGTGTGCTGACGCGACCGTTGCGGCTCGACGGCGTACAAGGGAGTGCCGAGCCCGCAGACCTGGAGGCGACCCGGGTCGCGCTCTACACGGTCACGATGGACGACGACGGCCTGCTGCTGCAGGGTTTGGCGGACACACACCAGGGCCTGGTCGTGGCCGGCTTCGGCGTCGGTCATGTGCCGGTGCCGCTTGTCCCTGTGCTCGCCGACCTGGCTGCGACCATGCCGGTGGTGCTGACCTCGCGGACCGGTGCCGGCTCGATCGCACGCGCCACCTACAACTCCCCGGGATCCGAATTCGACCTGTTGCAACGCGGACTGATCGACGGCGGCTTCCTCGACCCGTACAAGGCGCGGGTCCTGCTTCGGTTGCTCTTGGCAACAGATGACGACATTCCGGCCGCATTTGCCCAGTATGCCTAGCTGAGGACCTGGGCGGCCTTCTTGGTGAGGTAGTCGCGTTCGGGCAGGCTCGTGGTCCGTCGGGCCGCCTCGCGGAAGTGGTGGGCGGCAAGCTCGTGGTCGCCGCGCAGCTCGTACAGGTGGCCACGGACGGCGTCCAGCCGGTGGTGCCCGGCCAGCTCTTTGTCCAGAGGCTCGAGGAGCTTCAGTCCGGCGTCCGGACCGTTCACCATGGCCGCCGCGATGGCGCGGTTGAGCTTCACCATCGGGTTGCCGGACAGGTCCTCGAGTATGCCGTACAGCGCGAGGATCTGCGGCCAGTCGGTGTCCTCCGCACGATCCACTTCGTCATGCAGTGCAGCGATAGCGGCTTGGAGCTGGTACTCGCCGAGTGGCGGCGTACCGAATGCTTCGACCGCGAGGGCGACGCCTTCGGTGATGTAGTCCCGGTTCCACCGGCTGCGGTCTTGCTCTGCGAGCGGAATGAGCTCTCCGGCGCTGCCAGTGCGTGCTGGCCGACGAGCATCGTTCAGCAGCATCAGCGCGAGCAGTCCGGTCATCTGGCCGTCTTCCGGCCGCAGTGCGTGCACAGCGCGAGTCAAACGGATCGCCTCGCCGGACAGATCGCTGCGCTGCAGTTCCGGACCGCTGGTGCTCGTGTAGCCCTCGTTGAACATCAGATAGAGCACATGCAGCACATTGCGCAGCCGCTCGTCGCTGGTGTCGAGCTCGAAGGCCGCTCCCTTGAGCTTCTGCTTCGCCCGGCTGATCCGCTGCGCCATCGTTGCCTCAGGCACCAGATACGCGGTCGCGATCTCCGCCGTGGTCAAGCCGCCGACCGCCCGCAGCGTCAGTGCGATCGCGGAAGCCGGGGTGAGCTCCGGATGACAGCACAGGAACAGCAACCGCAGCGTATCGTCCTGCTCCTCGACCTCCTCAGGCGGCAGGTCCCGCAGCGCGGCCTTCTCCTCCCGGCGTCGCCGGGCCTGCTCCTGCCGCACCTCGTCGATCAGCCGCCGCGACGCCGCCTGGATCAACCATGCCTTCGGGTGCTCCGGCGTACCAGTCTTCGGCCAGGTGGTCGCGGCAGCAAGCAAAGCCTCCTGTACGGCGTCCTCCGCGGCGGCGAAGTCGCCCGACCACCGGACGACGGCGCCCAGGACCTGCGGCGTCAGCTCACGCAGCAGGTCCTCCAGCGCCGGACCGGTGCCGTCAGTAGTCGCGGAGATCGGCATCCGACTCCATCACCCGGCGGACCTCGATCGGCTGCTCCAAGGGCACACCGCCCGGGCCGGGCGCGCAGGACTGCCAGGCGGCGATCTCCAGTGCCCGCTCCTCCGACTCGACGTCGACCATCGTGTAGCCGGCCAGGACCTCCTTGCCTTCGGCAAACGGCCCGTCGGTCACCACCGGCGCCGTGGCGTCGGCAGCGCGCACAACCTTGGCGTGCTTCGGCCAGGTCAGCCCGTTGACCTCCACCAACTCACCACTCTGCCGCAGCCGGTCGATGCCATCGCTGAGGTGCTGCAGGTGGGCCTTCATGTCTTGCTCGTCCCACTCCAGCATCGGCGTGTCGGTCTTGCCGCCGTCATTGCTCATGAGCAACAGGAACTTGGTCATGGTCGTCTCCTTCGCTGGGCCGTTTACCCGAGGACGAGGCTGTGGCCAGATTCTCTACATCGGCTCTGTGGATCAGTCCAGCAGGGCGTCGACGAACTGCTCGGCGTCGAACGGCGCCAGGTCGTCCGGACCTTCACCGAGACCGACCAGCTTCACCGGTACGCCGAGCTCGCGCTGGACCGCGATGACGATGCCGCCCTTCGCCGTACCGTCGAGCTTGGTCAGCACCAGGCCGGTGACGTCGATGACCTCGGCGAACACGCGCGCCTGGGTCAGACCGTTCTGGCCGGTGGTGGCGTCGATCACGAGCAGCACCTCGTCCACCGTGGCGGACTTCTCGATCACCCGCTTCACTTTGCCGAGCTCGTCCATCAGACCGGTCTTGGTGTGCAGGCGCCCGGCGGTGTCGACGAGTACGACGTCCGCCTCCTCCTCGATGCCCTGCTTGACCGAGTCGAACGCGATGCTGGCCGGGTCGCCGCCCTCGGGACCACGCACGGTCCGCACACCGACCCGCTCACCCCACGTCTGCAGCTGGTCGGCAGCCGCGGCCCGGAACGTGTCGGCCGCGCCGAGTACGACGTGCTTGTCCTCGGCGACGAGTACGCGCGCCAGCTTGCCGACCGTGGTCGTCTTACCGGTGCCGTTGACACCGACGACGAGCACGACGGCGGGCTGGGTCTCCTTGCGGGTCACTTTGAGCGTGCGGTCCATGGACGGGTTGACCAGGGCGATCAGCTCCTCGCGGAGAATCTCCCGAGCCTGGTCACCGCCCACACCCTCCACCCGCATCCGGGTGCGCAGCTTCTCCACCAGCTCCTGCGTGGGCGCCACGCCGACGTCTGCGGTGATGAGCGTGGTCTCGATGTCCTCCCACGCCTCCTCGTCGAGCTTGTCGCGCGAGAGCAGCGCGAGCAGACCCTTGCCGAGCGACCCCTGCGAACGCGCCAGCCGCGCGCGCAGGCGGACCAGACGGCCCTGCGCGGACTCAGGCTTGTCGAGCGTCGCGGCCGGGGCCTCCGGCAGCTCCGCGTCCTCCAGCGTGCGGGTCGGCGTGTCACGCGGCTCTTCGGCGTCGTCGCCGACCTGCGGCTCCGCTACTTCCTGGGCTGTCTCGAGCGGCGCCGGTTTGGCGGCCTGCGGGAGCTCAGCCTTCCGGCGGTGGGTGACGACGAGTCCGGTGGTACCGGCGACCACGACGACGGCGATCACCACGATGATGGCGATCAGGGCCTGGTCGGTGAGCAGAGTGACGAGCTGTGGGGTCAACACGGTTCCCCATCTTGGCAGACGCCCGGACCGGCGGGCGTATTCGTCACGTCAGGCACACCAGCTGTCGCGGTACGTGATCCGGCACCAGCTCGGGTCGGTGGGTGAGCAGGACGACCGTACGGCGGTCAGCCGCGGCGAACAGGTCCGCGAGCAGGGCACGGCCGGTCTCCTCGTCCAGGTGCTCGGTCGGCTCGTCCAGGACGAGCACGTCGCGGTCAGCGAGCAGGAGGCGCGCGAAGGCGAGTCGCTGGCGCTCACCGCCGGACAGTCGCGCACCGTGCTCGCCGACCATCGTGTCGAGGCCGTCCGGCAGGCTCTCGACGAAGACCCCGAGCCGGGCTCGGTAGAGCGCCTTCCACAGCTTCAGGTCGCTCGCGCCGGGTTTGGCGAGCAGGAGGTTCTCTCGGATGCTCGTGTCGAAGACGTGACTCTCTTGGGTGAGCAGGCCGACCACTGATCGGACCTGATCGCCTTCGAGGGTGGTGAGGTCGACGCCGTCCAGTAGTACCTGTCCGGCGCGCGGTTCGAGGAATCTCAGCAGGACTGCGGCCAGGGTGCTCTTGCCTGAACCGCTGGGGCCGGTGACGACTACGCGACTGCCGGCGGGCATGTTCAGGCTCACTCCGTCGAGTACGTCGGTGTCGTCGTACCCGACTCGCAGGAGGTTGATGGCGAGGTCGCGGCCGGGTGGGAGCGGTTGTGGGGTGCTCGGCTCGGTCACTGGGGGTTGGGTGTCGATGAGCTCTTGGACTCTGGTGAGTGAGGCACGAACTCGGATAGCTAGTTGGGCTGCGGCTGGGATGCCGCCGAGAACGTCGGCCAGCGCGAGTGGGGTCAGGACGAGTACGGCGAAGATGGGGCCGGTGATGGTCGCCGTACTGCCGAGGACGAGGGCTGCGGTGCTGGCTCCGCCGATGCAGAGGACGAGGAGGGCGCTGCCGAGACCGGCGCTCCAGGCTGAACGTCGTTCGGCTGCGGCGAGTCGGGCGTCGTTCGCGCTGAAGTCCTTGAGCACGGTGTCGACGGCGTTGAAGGCGACGATGTCGGCGGCGGTCAGGAGGGTTTCGGTCGTGGTTGCTGCGACGGCTCCGCGGGCTGCTGCGATGTTCTGCTCGGCATGGTGTGCGGTCTTGGCCGTTAGCCACGGTACGAGCGTGCAGGCGATCAGGACGGCCAGTGCGACGGCGGCGCCGGCTGTTGGGAGCAGGATGGCGAGCAGGCCGACGGTCGCGGCGGCCGTCACTGCGGCTACCGCAACCGGCAGGACCACTCGCAGCCAGAGGTCGAGCACCGCGTCCACATCCAGGACCAGCCGCGCCAGGAGGTCCCCCTTCCGCTGCGACGTCAACCCGCCCGGCGCCAGTCGCTCCAACCTGCCGGTGATGCGAGCCCGCGTCTCCCCCAATACCCGGTACGCCGCGTCGTGTCCGACCAGCCGCTCCACATACCGAAATGCACCCCGCCCCACCCCAAAGGCCCGCACCGCCACAATCGGCACCATCAACAACAGTACTGGTGGCTGAGCGGCCGCTGCGGTAATCAGCCAGGCCGACGTAGCCAGCAACGCCACCGCACAACCAGCCGCCCCGATCCCCAGCCCCAGGGCAAGCAAAAGCCGAACCCACACCCGCCCCTCCGGCCACACAAGCTCCCGTGACACGCGAGGGGCAGGTCGTAGCGCAGCTCGCTCGTCGATGGCTGGGGTGACACGGTCCTGCCGTCCACCGGACTCCCCCGACACGCGAACGGCAGGTCGCTGCGGAGGCTGCTGCTCGGGGGCGGCGGGTGGGGCGAGATGGTCCTGCAGACCGTTGGGCTCCTGTGGTTTGTGGTTCATGCGTTCACCAGCGCTTGGGCTTGTACTGGGACTGATCTGTCTGCCGCGGTTATCAGGGCTGGGCGGTGGGCTATCAGGAGGATGGTTCTGGGGGTGGCTCGGAGGGTGGTGATGAGGGTGGCTTCGGCCTGGGGGTCCAGGCCGGCGGTTGGTTCGTCCAGGAGGAGGACCGGTGCATTGGTGATCAGGGCTCGGGCCAGGGCTACTCGGCGTTGTTGGCCGCCTGATAGGAGTTGACCTTGTTCGCCCACTGGTTTGTCCAGGTCTAGTTCTGCGGCGCCGGCTGTGATGAGGGCTAGGCGGACTTCGTCGTCGGAGGCGGCGGGGCGGCCGACGCGGACGTTGTCTGCGACGGTGCCTAGGCGAAGGCCGGGCCGTTGTGGCACCCAGGCGAACTGTTGTCTCCAGACCGCCGGGTCGAACTCGTCGGCCGCACTGCCACCAGCAACGACCACCCCGCGCTCAGGCTCCACAAAGCCCAGCAAAACCGCCAACACCGTGGACTTGCCGGCACCGCTCGGCCCAGTGAGCGCAACGACCTCACCAGGATGCAGCTCCAGGTCAAAGCCCTCCAGCGCCGCCTCATCACGACCCGGATAGCGAACGGTCACGTCGTACAGATAGATCGGAGTGACCCGCAGATCCGGCACATCGGTGCGATCACCACGAACAGGCAGCGGAGTCTCCAGCACCCGGAACACCTCTTCACTCGCCGCCACCCCGTCCGCACTGGCGTGGAACTGCAGACCGACCTGACGCAATGGGAGATACGCCTCCGGCGCAAGGATCAACACCACCAGCGCCGTCTCCAGCCCGAGCTTCCCGTCGACCAGCCTGAGCCCAACCCCGACCGCCACCAGCGCCACCGAGATGCTCGCCAGCAACTCCAACGCGAACGACGACAGGAACGCCAGCCGCAGACTCCCCATCGATGCAACCCGATGCTGATCGGTAACCCGTCGTACGGCGGACTCCTGCGCCTTCGCACGACCAAACAGCTTCAGCGTCGGCAGTCCGGAGACCACGTCCGCGAAGTGATGCGCCAGTACGCCGAGTGCCCGCTGACGACGCCGACTACGCGCCTGCGTCGCCCAACCGATCAACGCCATGAAGACCGGGATCAACGGAAGCGTCACAACCACAGTCCCCGCAGCGATCAAGTCACCCGTCGCCATCCAGCCGATCACCCCAGCCGGCACAGTCGCAGCGAGCACGAGCTGCGGCAGGTACCGAGCGAAGTACGGGTCCAAGTCGTCAAGTCCCTTGGTGAGCAGCGTTGTGAGCGCACTACTCCGTTCACCACTCAGCCATACCGGTCCGAGCTTCAGCGAGTGCTCGAGCACCTGCCGGCGCAGCGTCGACTTCACAGCAGCCGCAGCGCGCTGCGCCACCACCTCCTGCGCCCACACCAGCAACGCCCGCCCCAGTACCACCGCCGAGAGTCCCCAAGCCACACCGGTCACCGCACCATGCCGCAACACCACTCCGGCAATCCCATGCGCCAACAGCACCGCCTGCACCACGATGAGCACCCCACTCGCCACACCGATCAGCACAGACGCACCCAGGAACACCCGAGCCCCCCGGGCCCGCCGCACCAACCGCGGATCCAGCGGCTTCACGACCCCGACCCCGAAGGCACTGGCCCCGAAGACACAGGGACCGGCTCAACCGTGACTCGCTTGCGGAACACCCAGTACGTCCACCCCTGATACAGCACCACCAACGGCAGGAAGATCGCGGTGATGATCGTCAACACCTTCAACGTGTACGGCGTTGACGCCGCGTCAACTGTTGTCAATGTTGATCCAGGATCAAGTGTTGACGGCATCACGTCCGGGAACAGCGCGGCGAACAACGACACCACGGCGAGCCCAACGGCAACCGCCGTACCGGCGAACGCCCACCCCTCCCGTCGCAGCACGTTCGCCACCAGACCGCCAGCGAACGCGACAACCGCCGCAACCGCCACCACGATCGAGCCGATGTCGCCACGCAACGCCTGTGCCCACCACAAGAACCCAACCGCCAACACCGCGGCCACCACCCCGGCCCGCGAAGCCAACCGGTTCGCCCGCCGCCGAAGGTCCTCAGTAGTCCGCAGCGCCAAGAAGATCGCCCCATGCGTCACAAACACCGCAGCAAACGTCAGCCCACCAAGCAATGCGAACGGACTGAGCAGATCACCCAGACTGCCGACATAGTCGTACGACGAGTCCAGCGGCACCCCCCGGACCAGATTGGCGAAGGTGATCCCCCACAACACCGCCGGTACGACGGAACCGATCGTGATCAGCGTGTCCATCCGCCCACGCCACGGCAGGTCGTCGCGCTTACCGCGGTACTCCAACGCGACCCCGCGCAGGATCAACGCCACCAGAATCGCGAACAACGGCAGGTAGAACCCGCTGAACAGCGTTGCGTACCACTCCGGGAACGCCGCGAACGTCATCGCGCCGGCCACGATCAACCACACCTCGTTGCCGTCCCAGACCGGCCCGATCGTGGTGACGACCGCCCGCCGCTCCGGCTCGTCCCGGCCGAGCACCCGCAGCAGCATCCCGACCCCGAAGTCGAACCCCTCGAGCACGAAGTACCCGGTCCACAGCCCCGCGATGGCGAGGAACCAAACCGTTGTGAGTTCCATCAACCCCAACCCCTCAGTAGGCGAACGACAGCGGCTTCTCGGCCGGCGAGTCGTCCGCGGGTTCGTCGGCCGAAGGCCCGTCCGTCCCGGCCAGCCCACCCCGGACGGTCTTCAACATCAGCTTGGTCTCGACCACAGCCAGTACGCCGTAGAGCACGGTGAAGCCCACCAACGAGGTGAGGATCTCGCCGCTCGTCGTCCCCGGCGAGACACCCGATGCCGTTGGCAACAACCCGAACACCAGCCACGGCTGCCGCCCGGTCTCGGTGAAGATCCAGCCGAAGCAGTTCGCCACCAGCGGCAACAGCGGCAGCGGCGCCGCCAGCCAGATCAGCCACCGCGTCGGTGCCCGACCGCGGCGGGTTGCCCACAGCAACCACACCGCGATCGCCGCGGACGCCATCCCGACCCCGATCATCAGCCGGAAGGTCCAGTACGTCAGCGGGATGTTCGGCTTGTACGAACCCGGACCGTAGAGCTGCTCGTAGGCCTGCTGCAGCGAGTTGATCCCCTTCACCTCGCCGTCGAAATGACCGGTGGCCAGAAACGACAGCAGGTAAGGGACTTTGATCGAGAAGATCTCCTTCGACCCGTCCAGCGTGCCGATGGTGAAGACCGAGAACGACGCCGGCTTCTCGCTCTCGTACAACGCCTCGGCCGCGGCCATCTTCATCGGTTGCACCTCGGTCATCACCTTGCCCTGCTGGTCCCCACTCAGAGCAACCCCGGCGCCTGCCGCGATCACGATCACCGCGCCGAGGCGAAGCGCCGTCCGGAACACCTCGCGATCGACGGCAGGACGGCGGACGAGATGCCAGAGCGCGACGCCCGCGACGAACGCGCCGCCGACCATGAAGGCGGCGAAGATCGTGTGTGGGTAGGTGACCAGGACGACCTTGTTGGTCAGGACCGCCCAGAGGTCGGTCAGCTCGGCGCGACCGCGGTCGGCGTTGTAGCGGAAGCCGACCGGGTTCTGCATCCAGGAGTTGGCCGCGAGGATGAAGTACGCCGACAGCTGCGTGCCGAGCACCACCATCCAGATGCAGCCCAGATGCACCAGCCGAGGCAGCCGCTCCCAGCCGAACATCCACAAGCCGATGAACGTCGACTCGAGGAAGAACGCGAGCAGTCCCTCGAGCGCCAGCGGGGCGCCGAAGACGTCGCCGACGAAGCGCGAATAGTCGCTCCAGTTCATCCCGAACTGGAACTCCTGCACGATGCCCGTGACCACGCCCATCGCGATGTTGATCAGGAACAACTTCCCGTAGAACTTGGTCAGCCGCAGGTACTTCTCCTTGCCGGTGCGGTACCACGCGGTCTGCAGACCGGCGGTGATCGCGACCAGCGAGATCGTCACCGGAACGAAGAAGAAGTGGTAAACGGTGGTGATCGCGAACTGCCAGCGGGACAGATCCAGGGTGTCCACAGCGAGGCCTCCGAGCCATCTACGACGTTACGTAGTAGATGCTAGCCGGGATCTACTACGTTGTGTAGTTATACTGGTCACGTGGCTGGTGAGGAGCAGGTCGGGGCGGCGGGGCGGGGAAGGCATCAAGCGCAGCAACCGCGCCCTCTGGGTGATCTGGAGCGGCTGGTGATGGAGCAGCTCTGGGCGACGTCGGACGCGCTGACCGTGCGCGAGGTGCACGAGCGGCTGGCGGGCACCCGCGAGCTTGCCTACACCACCGTGATGACGGTGCTGGACCGGCTGGCCAAGAAGAAGCTGACCGAGCGCGAGCGAGATGGCAAAGCTTGGCGCTACCGGGCCGCCGCACCGCGCGAAGAGCTCGCCGCAGACCTGATGCGCGACGCCCTGGACCGAGCCGGCGACCGCCGCGAGGCCCTGGTCCGTTTCGTCGGCCAGGTGACCGACGAAGAGGCCGCCCTCCTCCGCGAAGCCCTCAGCCGCCTGGAGAACGACGGGCAACTGGAGAACGACGGTGATGCCTCCGGGCGGCAGAAGGATGGACGCGGGTGATCACCCCGGTCCTGCTCGCGGTTCTGGCGCTGGTCCTGACCGGTCCGGCGCCCGCACTGCTTGCCCGCTCCACCTGGCCGTACCGGATCCCCCGCGCGGCCGTAGCCCTCTGGCAAGCAATCTCCCTCGCCGCCGTCCTCGCTGCACTAGGCGCCGGCATCGCACTCTCCTACTCCACCGCAGGTGAACCAGGCGAGCCCCGCTTCGATCCGTCCTCACCCAGAGACCTGCTAGCCGCGGTCATCCTGGCCCTGACCGCACTGGTGGCAGTCCGACTCGCATGGGCCGCTGGACGAGTGGCAGTCGGCACCCGGGCCCGCCGCAAACGCCACCGCGACCTGGTCGACGTCCTCGCCACACCGGATGGCCTCATCCCCGGCCTGCGCGTTCTGGCCGAGAAGACCCCGCTCGCCTACTGCCTACCGGCCCTCCGCGGCGCCCGCGTGGTCGTATCCGTCGGCGCCCTCGACCGGCTCGAGGACAACGAGCTCAAGGCCGTCCTGGCGCACGAGCAAGCACACCTGCGCGCACGTCACGACCTGGTACTGGAAGCGTTCACCTCACTGCACGCAGCGTTCCCACGCTGGGTCCGCAGCGACGTAGCGCTCGAGCAAGCCCGCACCCTGGTCGAGCTGCTAGCGGACGACGACGCTCGCCGCCGCAACGGCCCGAAGCCACTGGCCCGTGCTCTGGTCGCTCTAGCCGGCTCACCCGCCCCAGAGGCCGGATTGGCCGCAGCCAAGTCGTCCACCGTGCTCCGAGTCCAAAGACTCGCGGACCGAGAGCCGAACCATCCCCTCCTCGCAGCCAGCACCTACGCCGCCGCAGTGCTGCTCCTGGTGGTCCCGACCATCACCGTCGCGGTCCCAGTCATCAAAGCCCTCGTCCACGCTGTCGACTAACACGCTCAGCCGAAGTGTTTTCCCTCACCTCGGGCGACGGCCAGCAGCACAAGGCCGGCCAGAACCAGCAGAACAACCATGGTGACGACGAATGTCAGCACATCTCTCCCCGAGAATCCCCAGCAATTTCACTGACAAGACGAACTCAGCGCCGCAAAAGTTCCCCGAACGCCTTCGCTACTTCGCCGACCTGCCACTCCAGCGTCGTCGGCGTCGTCACGAACTCCACCCACGACCACCCCGGTACGTCGGCCGCCTGCCACGGACCGGAGATGGCTTCGCGCGTGGCCTCCATCCGTTCGACCGCGGTCAGCTCGATCACCTCGGCGGCACGCGGCGCATAGACCCGGAACGAGTTGGTGTGCGGCGGCTCCGGAAAGACGCGGAATCCCTCGCCCTGCAAGGCCTTCGCGAGCTCGACCGCCCGCTCGTACAGGTCGTCCATGACCGGCAGGACGGTCCGCAGCCCGTCGCGCGCGGAGACGGCGTACGGAAAGAGCGAGTAGAGGTTGCCGCCGAGCCGCCGCTGCCATCGCCGTACCTCGGCGATCACGTCCTCCGGCCCGGCGAGTGCCGCACCGCTCACTCCGCCTAGCACCTTGTAGAACGACACGTACACCGACGAGGCGAGCGATGCGATCTCGGCCAGGCTGTGACCCAGGTACGGCGTGCTCTCCCACAGACGTGCCCCATCGAGGTGCAGCGGTACGCCGCGCTCGGCACACGACTCGGCGAACACCACCAACTCGTCCCATGACGGCAGGACGAACCCTGCATCGCGTAAGGGCAGCTCCAGCGTCACTGCGGCCAGCTTGCCGGGAATCGCAGCCAGCTCATCCGGGCGCGGCTGGCGTGGCTCGGACGTGAGCCTCTCGATGCGGAGGTGGTGCACTTCCTCCAGTGCGTTCAGCTCGTGCATCAGCAGGTGCGAGAGCCCGTGGACCGCGACCCGGCTGGTGCCGGCGCGATCGGCGTACACCCGCAGGACGCTCTGCTGGGCCATGATGCCGGTCGGCATGAACACCGCGGCCGGCTTGCCGAGCAGCTCGGCTACCTCTCGCTCCAGCGTCTCGACCTCACCGCCGCTGCCATAGCCATCGGACTGCTCGTCGGTTGCGACGTCGGCCAACTGCCGCAACCTATCGGACACGGATACCTTGCGGCCGTGCATCCAGCGGTCACAGTTGTCGGCCGCAGCCTTACGCCGGGCCTTGAGGTCATCGGAAGGTGTAGTCGCCACGAGTCCATCCTCTCGTGCGCTGCAACTCAGTTAGCCCCAGGTCAGATGGTCGCGGTCACCACATGCGTGCCTTGGACGGTCTTGATCTCCACCGACTGAACCTGGTCGAGTGGAACCAGGACTCCGCCGCCGAATGTGCTGCCCTCGCGCGCAGCCTTGTCCGAGACGATCCAGCTACCCGCACTCCAGGCTTTACCGGCCTTGTCGGTGACGTACATCTCGCACTGGTCCCCAGCCTTCAGACCCTTGACGTTGACGCGGATCCAGCTCCAGCCGGCCCGTGGCTCCACAGTCGTCGCCATCGTCGCCCCGCTGGCCGCATCGGTCGCGGTCACCTGCTTGGAGCCGGCCACCGGTGCATTCGCATCCGGAACGGTCTGCCTGCCCAGTACGACGCCACCGCCGAGCGCACCCGCGATCACCACAAGCGCAGCGGCGACCATCAGCCAGCGAGAGCGCTTCTTGACCGGCGCCGGAACAGCAACCGGCTCGGGACTCAGCTCACGCACCTCGCGCAGCGTGCGCTGCAGCAAAAGGTCGCCGCCCTCGGGCGGGCCGTCCAGGAAGGCCTCGGGCGGCACTTCGCCGAGGAACTCCTTCAGCTCCGCCAGCTCGTCCAGCTCCGCGCGGCACTCCGCACAGGTGGCCAGGTGCTCGTCGACCTCCTGAACCTCGGCAGGCTCCAGCGCGCCAAGCGCGTAGGCGCCCAGTTGCGTGCGGTCATGATCAGTCATCGGGCTACCTCCGCTCCTTGTCCGGCCAACACCGCGCGCAGAGCTCGGAGGGCGTAATACGATCTCGACTTCACGGTACCGGGCGGAACGCCCAGTTCCTTCGCGGCTTCGGCCACCGACCGGCCGCGGTAGTACAGCTGCACCAGCACCTCGCGATGCTCCGGTGACACCTTGTCCAACGCATCCATCACAACCATCGTGTTCACGACCGACTCGGAGTGATCACCCTCCACCGGCGGCCGCTCCTCCACATCGGCGACCTCGGCCGGCCGCGCCGCACGAGCCCTGGCCCGGTCGGTGACGATGTTGCGCGCCACCGTCAGCAGCCAGCCCCGCACCGACCCCTTGCCGGTGGTCAGGTCACCGGCATGCTTCCACGCCCGGACCAGCGTCTCTTGTACGACGTCCTCCGCCGCTGCACGGTCGCCGGTCAGACGGGTCGCGTACGCCAACAGGCTGCGCCCGTGTTCGGCGTACAGGGTGCGGATCAGCGTCTCGGCGTCGTCCGGCCCCGGGTAGTCACCCACCGTCCGTACGATAGGGGATTCCCCGCCTTTGGCAATGGCGGGGCCCCACCGCGGCAGTGTTTCAGTAACCGTTGCCATTGCCGTTGTCGCCTGCCGACGGTTGGGCGGTGATCTTCTTGCCATCCGCGCCCACGACCCACCACGTGCCGCCGACCGCCTGGCCCTTGGCGTCACCGGCCTGGCTGTCGTTGGCGAACAGGTAGATCGGCAGACCGCCGATCGCCAGCTGCTTAGTGCCGTCGGAGCGAGTGACCGTGCTGACCAGCGACGCGTCGATTCCATCCAGCTGGGGGGTACCGTCGCCGGCCGGAACCGCCGGCCACATGGCCAGGCAGCCGCCCTCGCAGTTCGACTTGCCGGAGGTGTCCTTGTCGAACACGTACACCGTCCGGCCGTTGCCGTCGACAACGACCTTGCCGAAGCCGCCGACGTCGGCCGTCGCCAAGTTGGTGCCGGCGGCCGCCTGGCTGGTGGATGTCCCCGGGCTGGAGGGTGAGCTCGAGCCGGAGTCATTACTTCCACCGCACGCCGTCAGCCCGGCCAGGCCGAGCGCCACCACACCAACCACACTTGCAGCACGCCTCACGGCCAGTCGCTTCATGACGTTCCTCCATCGGGGGTCTCCGGTTCGACACCCAGCACACGTACGCGGGCCCGGACCGGTTCAACCGAAGGCGCTACTGTCATTGGCCATGAGCGATGAGATTCCCGCGGCCGTGCAGCGCGCGCTGACCGCGATCGACGCGCAGGACAACGCCGCGTTCGTCGCGGCCTTCGCCGCCGACGGATTCGTCGACGACTGGGGCCGCGAGTTCCGCGGTCACGACCGGATCCGCTCCTGGAGCGAGAACGAGCTGATCGGCAAGCGGGCCACGTTCACCGGCACCGAGGTCTCCACGCCGGGCAACCCGTTGACGATCCTGACCCAGGTCGGCGGTGATGGCTTCAACGGCCCGTCCCACTTCACCTTCGACGTCCAGGGCGACCAGCTCGCCTCGATGACCATCACCGCCTGACCGGCAAACCCCTGGTCAGTCAGGAGCCCGTCGTCAGGACCATCCGGAAGCGGGCCGCGCCGGACAGCATCCGTGCGTACGCCGCGGCCGCATCCGCCAGCGGCACCCGCTCGACCATCGGCCGGACATCGTTGCCCAGGGCAAAGGTGAGGTTCTCCTCGTTCTCGCTCGGGGTCCCGGTGAGCGAGCCCTCGATCGAGCGGCCGCTGAAGATCAGCGACCCGGTCGTCACCTCGATCGGGTCGTTGGCCGCGCCAACGACGATCAGCTTCCCGCGCAGGCCGAGACCGTCGACCAGCGGCGTCATCGACGCACCGCTGGCCGCAGTCGCCACGATCACCCGGGCACCACCGAGCTCCTGCAGCGCCTTCACCGGATCCCCCGCCGCGCTGTCGATGTAGGCGATCGCTCCGAGCTTGAGAGCCAGCTCACGCTTCTCCTCGCCCCGCGCGATCGCAACCACGTGGAACCCGAGCTTGGCGGCGTACTGGATCGCGAGGTGCCCAAGACCGCCGATCCCCTGCACCGCAACGACGTCACCCGGTCGCGCCGCACCCTTGTGCAGCGCGTTGAAGACCGTGATCCCCGCGCACAACAGCGGCGCCGCCTCGGCCGCATCCCATTCTTCCGGTACGGCGACGAGTCCACTCGCCGGCGCGGTCAGGTACTCGGCGTACCCACCGTCGATGGTGTCGCCGGTGACGGGCTGGTTCGAGCAGTAGACGAAGTCACCGCGACGGCAGCTCGCACACACTCCACACGGGCCGGCCAGGTAGCCGACACCGACCCGCTGGCCGACGGTCCAGGTGGTGACCCCGTCACCGATCGCATCGATCCGGCCGACCACCTCGTGGCCGGGGACGATCGCCGTACCCGCCGGATGGTTCCCGAAGAGGTTGTGCACGCCGACGACGTCGCTGTGGCAGACGCCGCAGGCCTCGACGGCGATTCGGACCTGGTCGCGGGCCGGGGCGGTCAGCTCGCGCTCAACCAGAGTGAACGTGCCGTCCTCGGTGGACTCGATCGCACGGTAGGTGGTCATGGACAGCTCCTTAAGACGGTCGGTCATCTTGCACGGGTCAAACGAAAGCCGCCCGGTTGGCCGGGCGGCTTCGGGTCAGGTCAGGAGGGCGTCGAAGGTCACGCTGAAGAAGATCTCGAAGGCGTCGTCGTTCTTGTCCGCGCGCATCTTCAGCACAGTGCCTTCCCAGGCGTTGGTCAGGTAGTGCGCGGTCTTCTCCGGGTCGAGCGAGGCGCGGATGTCCCCCGCCGCCTGCCCCTCGGCGATCGCCTTCGCGAGCAGGTCCGACCAGAAGTCGAGGCTGTCCCTCACGCGCATCCGCAGCGGCTCACTGTGGTCGACGACCTCGGCACTGAAGTTGCCGAACAGGCATCCCCGCGCGAAGTCGGACAACTCCCCCCGAAGAAACTCGAAGTGCCGGCGAATCCGCTCCAACGGCGGGATCGACCGGTCCGCGAGATCCATCAGCCGCAGCGACTCGCCGTACCGCTCGAGAGCAGCCGTGGCGAGCACTTCCTTGCTCTCGAAGTGGTTGTAGAACGACCCCTTCGGAGCCCCGGCCCGATCGGTGATGTCCTTCACCCCGGCCGCGTTGAACCCCTTCTCCCGGAACAGGTCCACCCCCGCCCCCAAAATCTCTTCCCGCAAACTCTTCCGCGCCATACCCTCAATATGACCGGTCGTCTCAGGCTACACAAGGTCTCACACTGCTTTGACCACCAGAAACTTTCCAAGCCCCTTGAAGTCAGCCGAATTACGCGTGTACAGCGGAAGATCCCGACTCGAGGCGATCGCCGCGATCATCAGATCCATCTTCCGAGGTCGCGGATCTCTCCCGGCCGCGATCGTCAGCGCGACCAAGGTGCCGTAGCGGGCCGCGGCATCGCCGTCGAACGGGAGCGGTTCGAACTCGGCGACAGCCGCACCGAGCTTCTCGGTGCGTGCAGCCCGGATGGCCGGGTCTTTGGCCATTCCGATGCCTTGATGCAGCGCGGCAAGGGTAACGGCGGTCAGCTCCGGGTACGCCGGCAATTCATCGGAATCGATCACATCGAGGTCGATGTACGTGCAGGTATCCAGAACTCCGGAGGGCACCGACTCACCCACGGCTGCGCTCCCACGGATCGTCGTCGTCGCCCAGCCTGTCCTCGGTTCCGAAGAACTCGTCCGCCTCCTGGCGCATCAACGCATAGTCGACCCGAGGGAGTCGACGGTGCCGCTCGACCAGCTCTTGAGCGCTCAGTCGGCGCCTCACCTGCAGCGGCCGCAGCTCTGCCACCTCGGTGCCGTTCCGAGTGATGTGGTACGTCTCTCCCGCCTCGACGGCATCCATCACCGCCGCGGAGTGATTGCGGAACTCCCGCTGCGTAATAACCTTCATGACAGCGAGTGTAGCGCGATGAGACACACGGGGCTACACCGGTTCGGGTTCGCGGATTCTTTGGGAGATTACGGCGGAGACGCCGTCGCCGCGCATGGTGACGCCGTAGAGGGCGTCGGCTACCTCCATGGTGCGTTTCTGGTGGGTGATGACGAGGAGCTGGCTGTTCTCGCGGAGTTCTTCGTAGATCTCCAGGAGGCGGCCGAGGTTGGTGTCGTCCAGGGCGGCCTCGACCTCGTCCAGGATGTAGAAGGGCGAGGGGCGGGCCTTGAACAGGGCTACCAGGAAGGCGACGGCCACGAGGGAGCGCTCGCCACCGGACAGCAGCGAGAGGCGCTTGACCTTCTTGCCCGGCGGGCGGGCCTCGACGTCGATGCCGGTGCCGAGCATGTCGTCGGGGTCGGTCAGCACGAGCCGGCCCTCGCCACCGGGGAACAACCGGCTGAACACGTGCTGGAAGGCGATCTCGACGTCGCGGTAGGCCTCGGTGAAGACCTGCTCGACCCGGTCGTCGACCTCCTTGACGATGTCCATCAGGTCGCGCCGGGACTTGCGCAGGTCCTCGAGCTGCTCGGAGAGGAACTTGTGCCGCTCCTCCATCGCCTCGAACTCTTCCAGCGCGAGCGGGTTGATCCGGCCCAGCTGGCCGAGAGCGCGCTCAGCCTGCTTGAGCCGCTTTTCGACCTTGGTCCGATTGAACGGCTCGCCCTCGAGCTCCAGCGTCTCGTCCTCGGAAGGCAACGGCGGCACCAGCTTGTCCGGCCCGTACTCGCTGACCAGCGCGTCGACCTCGATCCCGAGCTCGCCGAGCGCCTTCTCGTACAGCTGCTCCAGGCGCATCTTCTGCTCGGCCCGCGCCAGCGCGTCCCGGTGCACGGTGTTGGTCAGTTGCTCCAGATCGGAGCTCAGGCTGCGCGTTGCGGATCGGGCCTGTGCCAGCGCCTTCTCACGGTCGGCCCGCTGCGCCTGAATCGCCGACCGCTCGGACGCGGCCAGCTGCAGTGAGGACTCCAGCCGAGCCAGCACGTGACCGGCGGCCAAGTGGACAGCCTGGGCCGCCTCGGCCTGCCGGGCGCGACGTGCGGCCCGTGCGATCGCCCGCGCCCGCGCCTCGCGCTCCTGCCGTGCCGCGCGCTCCAGCGAGTCGGCCCGTCCGGACAGCGCCCGGGCACGCTCCTCGGTGGTCCGCAGCGCGAGCCGCGCCTCCATCTCGGTCGCCCGGCCGGCCTTGGCCGCCTCCGCGAGTCGGTCGCGCTCGGACGTGTCCGGCTCGTCGCCGTCCTCGTCGAACTGCTCGGCGTCGGTGAGACGCTCCTCCAGCTCAGCCAGACCGGACAGGTTCTTGTCACGCTCCGCTTCGGCCGCCGCGATCGCCTCGGCCATCCGCTGCGCCTCACCGCGGGACGCCTTCGCCAGCGATCCGAAGTGCGCCAACTGCTCGGCAACGGCCGCCATCGCCGCGTCCGACTCGTGCAGCCGGGCCAGCGTGATCTCGACGGACTCCTTCTGCCGGGCCCGCTCGTCTTCCAGACCGGCCAGCTCGAACCGCAGTCGCTCGCTGCGCGCGGTCGCCTCGATCAGCTTCTCCGCGGCCTCGTCCACCGCGGACTGCACCTCGATCAGGCTGGGCGCCGCGTCCGAACCGCCGTACGCGAAATGCGCTCCCAGTACGTCGCCCGCGCGCGTCGTACAGGTGACATCGGGCAGATTCCGTACGAGCGATCGCGCGGCCGGTACATCGTCGACCACAGCCACCTTGCGCAGGAGCCGCCGCAGCGCGGGCCGCAGTGTCTCCGGGCAGTCCACAACATCGACCGCGTACGACGCTCCGTACGGCAACGCCGGCCACAGCGTGTAGTCCTCGGCCGGTGCGTCACCCAGCAGCATCCCGGCCCGGCCGAGATCGTGCTCCTTCAAGTGCCCAACAGCCTGCAGTGCGGCGTCGGTGTGCGTCACCGCCACCGCGTCAGCGGCCTCACCAAGCGCAGCCGCGATGGCCGTCTCGTACCCGGACCGCACGCTCAGCAGCGCGGCCACAGAGCCCATCAGGCCGTTGACCTGCTCGGAGGCGGCCAGCAGGGCGCCGGCGCCGTCCTTGCGGTTCAGGCCGAGCTCCAGGGCTTCCTTCCGCGCGGCCAGGCCGGTGCGCTCGCGCTCGGCGTCGCGCTCCTCGGCCCGCAGCTTCGCGAGCCGCTCGTCCATCTCGTCGAGAACCGCTTGCGCGCCCTCGAACTGGTCGTCGAGACCCTTCTCCCCGGCATCCAGCCCGGCGACCTGCGTCTCCAGCGCGGTGAAGTCGTGCTGCGCCTTCGCAGCGCGCGCCTCGGCCTCGCTGCGGTTGCTGGCAAGCCGGCCGATCTCGGACTCGGCGGCCGACGCGCGGCTCTTCAACGCGTTCACCTGGCCGGTCAGCCGGGCCAGGCCCTCACGCCGGTCGGCGGCGGCCCGGATCAGCGCGGAGATCCGGCGCTCCTCCTCGGACTCCTGCGCCTCCAGTTGCTGGCGACGCTCGACAGCCTCGGCGAGCAGCTCGGAGTGTGCCTCGACCTCGGCCTCGATCTGCGCCTCGGTCTCGCGGACCCGGGCCGCCTCCAGCTCGAGCTCGTCCGGATCCCGTCCGGCGCGCGGGCCGTCCTCGGCCTCGTCGTTCAGCGAACGGATCCGGTCGGCCGCGATCCGCGCCGTACCTTTGATCTTCTCGCCGAAGCCGGACAGCTGGTACCAGGTGTCCTGGGCGGCCTGCAGAGCCGGTGCGTCCTCGCGGAGCGCGTCCTCGAGCTCCGCCTCCAGCTCGCGGGCCTCGCGCAGCTGGGCCTCGGTCTCGCTCCGCCGCTGCGTCAGCGCGGCCTCGTCCCGCAGCTCGGCCTCGAGCGCGGACTGCGCCTGGACGATGTCGTCGGCGAGCAACCGGGCCCGGCCGTCGCGAACCTCGGCCTGGATCGTCACCGCCCGGCGCGCCACCTCCGCCTGGCGCCCGAGCGGCTTGAGCTGGCGACGGATCTCCTGGATCAGGTCACCGAGCCGGTGCAGGTTGCCCTCGGTGGCCTCCAGCTTCCGGATCGCCTTTTCCTTGCGTTTGCGGTGTTTCAGGACGCCGGCCGCCTCTTCGACGAACCCACGGCGGCCTTCCGGCGTCGCGCGCAGGATCGAGTCGAGCTGGCCCTGGCCGACGATGACGTGCATCTCGCGGCCGATCCCGGAGTCGCTGAGCAGCTCCTGGACGTCGAGGAGCCGGCAGTTCTGGCCGTTGATCTGGTAGTCCGAACCGCCGTTGCGGAACATGGTCCGGCTGATCGTCACCTCGGCGTACTCGATCGGCAGCGCGCCGTCGGTGTTGTCGATGGTGAGCACCACCTCGGCGCGGCCCAGCGGGGCGCGACCGGAGGTGCCGGCGAAGATGACGTCTTCCATCTTGCCGCCACGCAGCGATTTGGCGCCCTGCTCACCCATCACCCAGGCGAGGGCGTCGACGACGTTGGACTTCCCGGAGCCGTTCGGGCCGACGATGCAGGTGATCCCCGGCTCGAAGTTCATCGTCGTGGCCGACGCGAACGACTTGAAGCCTCGGAGCGTCATGCTCTTGAGGTACAAAGCGAAGCTCTCCAACCCGTGAAAGGACAGACGATACCTGAGGAACCGTCGTAACCACTTGTGACGCTGTCGCTACCCGGGGAAGTAGTTCCGTCCTGCAGTCTACAAACACCTGCCCGCGAACTCGCGGAGGCCAGCCGATTCAGGGTCGAATCGGGGTGGAAAACAGCGGCCGGCGAAAGAGCTGGGAGCACAACATTCGGTGAACACACAACCGGCGGGGGCCCGGACGGGGGCCACCGCCGTGGGTAGTGCGGACGGTAGAGAAGAAACTCTAGTTGTCGCGGTTCGAGCGGCTGCGGTCGGTCAGACCGAAGCAGGAGTGCGCAGTGCCTCGTCCACGGTGAGCAACCGGCCCTCATGGACCTGTGCGACGAGGTGGTCGTTCTCTGCCTGTAGACGCATCACGTGCGCCTCCAGATCGGCGACACGCCGGTTGAGCAGACGAACCTGCTCGAGCATGCGCGGGTCAGTGCCTCCAAGGTGCCCTAGAAGAGCCTTGGCCATTGTGCTGTCCTCCGGAAGGGTTCTGGCCGGGTGCGCCCCTGGGTCTGGTCACGATGCGGAGCGCCGAAAAAGTGTGCCGTCTTTCAGGGTGTCACCGGCAGAGCCGACGGTCAACCTGGGCCACGTTTATTAACAATACCTCGCTCACCAGCGAACCTGGCGCGGAACCGGCTGGCATTTCGGGCACCGGTACGACGAACGGTTCATGAACGGCTCCCGACGGATCGGCCGGCCGTCGCGCGGACACGGCGATCCCTCCTGCCCGTAGACGTTCAGGCCGCGCTCGAAATAGCCCGATTCCCCGTTCACGTTGACGTACAGGGCATCGAAGCTGGTCCCGCCGACATCCAGCGCGGCGGCCATCACCTCGTGGGCGTGACGCAGGATCTCCCTTATTTGTAAGGGTTTCAGCGTTTCGGTGGCCCGGGCGTAGTGCAGCTTGGCCCGCCACAACGTCTCGTCGGCGTAGATGTTGCCGATCCCGCTGATCACGGTCTGATCCAGCAGCGCCCGCTTCAGGCCGGTCCTGCGGCGTCGGATCGCGGCGACGAACGTCGCCGGATCGAACAAAGGATCGAACGGGTCCCTGGCGATGTGCGCGATCTCCGGCGGCAGCTCGGCGCCGCCTTCGGAGTAGGACAGACCACCGAACATCCGCTGGTCCACAAACCGGACCTCTCCGCCGTCGTCGGCGAACCGGAACCGGACCCGCAGGTGTGCCTCGTCCGGCGCGCCGACCGGCTGGACCCGGAACTGGCCGCTCATCCCGAGGTGCGTCAGGACGGCGTCGCCCGACTCCAGCGGCAGCCACAGGTACTTTCCGCGCCGGGCCGGCTCCGTGAACACCTGCCCTTTGAGCCGCGCGACGAAATCGTCCGGCCCGGCGGCGTGACGCCGTACCGGGCGGGGGTGCAGCACCTCGACCGCGTCGATGGTCCGGCCGGTGGTGAACTCCGCCAGACCCCGCCGTACGACCTCGACTTCGGGAAGCTCAGGCACAGGACACCTAGGGCTGCTGGGACGGGTCCGTGCTGTCGGGGTGCGCCGCGCGCAGGGCCTTCCAGGCGGTCTCGGCGGCCTGCTGCTCGGCTTCCTTCTTGCTGCGGCCGATGCCGTGACCGTAGGTGTCGGCCCCGATCCGGACCCGCGCCTCGAAGGTCTTGGCGTGGTCCGGCCCGGACTCGGCGATCACGTACTCCGGTACGCCGACGCCGAGCTGGGCCACCAACTCCTGCAGAGAGGTCTTCCAGTCCAGGCCGGCACCGAGTCGCGCCGACGACTCCATCAGGTCGTCGAACAGCGTGTGCACGACCAGTCCGGCGGTCTCGAAGCCGCGGTCCAGGTAGACGGCGCCGATCAGTGCCTCGACGCAGTCGGCCAGGATCGACGACTTGTCGCGGCCGCCGGTGGCCTCTTCGCCGCGGCCCAGCCGCAGGTACTTGCCCAGCTTGAGATCGCGAGCGACCCCGGCCAGGGCACGCATGTTGACCACGGCGGCGCGCAGCTTGGCCAACCGGCCTTCGGAAAGGTCCGGATGGTTACGGAACAGCGACTCCGTGACGATGACGCCGAGCACGGAGTCCCCGAGGAACTCCAGCCGCTCGTTGGTCGGCAGCCCACCGTTCTCGTACGCGTACGAGCGGTGGGTGAAGGCGTGCTCCAGTAGTTCGTCAGCCAGCGATACGCCGAGCCGGTGGTTCAGCTCGGCGTAGAGCCCCGTTTCGTTGGCAGAGTTCACTGGGAGGGCGGCCGTTTAGCTCTCGACGACCTGACGACGCTCGCCCTTGGCGCCGTACTGGCCGCAGGTCGGGCAAACGGTGTGCTGCAGGTGCTTCGCGCGGCAGGCGGGGTTCACGCAGGTCACCAGCGACGGGGCAGTGGTCTTCCACTGGGCCCGGCGGCTGCGGGTGTTGCTGCGCGACATCTTCCGCTTCGGAACGGCCACGGTTATGACTCCTCGGTTCGGCCGGGGGCTGGTTGACCCGGCCGGCTAGCTGGTATGCGGTTGGTACTGCGGTCTTGTTCAGTTGTCCTGCGGTCGTTCGTCGCCCTTGACCAGGCCACCGAGGGCGGCCCACCGCGGGTCGATACCGTCCTCGTGCTTGTGGCCGGGCTCGTCGTCCAGCCGCACCCCGCACTCGGGGCACAAGCCTGCACAGTCGTCCGTACACAACGGCTGGAACGGTAGCGCGAGCACCACCTGGTCCCTCAACACCGGCTCGAGGTCGATCAGATCGCCCTCCATCCGGCTGGCCTCGTCCGGCTCGGCTTCGCTTTCGGGGTAGACGTACAGCTCCTGGATGTCGGCGAGGAACTCGTCCTCGATGTCGACCAGGCACCGCGCGCACTCCCCGACCAGTCGGCCGCGGGCCGTTCCGGTGACGAGAACCCCTTCGACGACCGATTCCAGCCGTAGGTCGAACTGAATCGGATCGCCCTCAGGGACGCCGATCACGTCGATCCCGAGCTCCGCCGGTGCCGCTGCCGTGAAAGTGACCTCGCGTTCGGACCCGGCGCGGCGTGACAGCTCGTGCGTATCGATCACGAGAGGGGACCGCGGGTCCAAGACGCTCAGGACGAACCTTTCAGGCGTGGGCAGGCAAGAACTCGGTCTCGTCGAGACCGGTGATCTACATTACCAACTCCGCGGCCAGTCGCCCAATTCGGGGTCATCTTAGAACTTTTCCCGTAACCGCGCGTGAACACGCGGTGGCACGAAACCGGTCACGTCGCCGCCGAGCTTGGCGATCTCCTTGACCAGGCTCGAGGAGATGTAAGCGTTCTCCGGCGCGGTCGGCAGGAACACGGTGTCGACGCCGGAGAGTTTCCGGTTCATCTGCGCCATCTGCAGCTCGTAGTCGTAGTCGCCACCCGACCGCAGGCCCTTCACGATGACGCCGGCACCTTCGGCCCGGCAGTAGTCGACCAGCAAACCGTCGAACGTGCCCACAGTGACGTTGGAGTGATCCGCGGCGATCTCGGTCAGCATCGCGATCCGCTCCTCGGGGCTGAACAACCGCTGCTTGGACTGGTTCACCCCGGTCGCGACGATCACCTCGTCGAAGGCGGCGGCCGCGCGGGCGATGACGTCCAGATGCCCGTTCGTCGGCGGGTCGAACGTCCCCGGAAAGACGGCTTTAGCCATGCCGGTGACCGTACCAAAGCCGGGCCTCGCCGTACTTGCGATCGCGCAGCGCGGCGAAACCGTCCGGCCACTCCCACGGCTCCCGCTTGCCACGCTCGACCACGACGACGGCGTCCTCGGCCAACCACTCGTTCTTGACCAACGCGATCAGTACGTCCTGCAGCTCCTCGGTCTCCAGCTTGTACGGCGGGTCCGCGTAGACCAGATCGAATACCACCGGCGGGTCCCCCTGCACGACCTGCTGCACTGGTCTGGTCAGGAGAGTCGCGTTCGGCAGGCCGACCACCCGGATGTTGGCCGCGATCACCTCGGCTGCCTTCCGATCCGACTCCACCAGCACCACCCGCACGGCTCCTCGCGAGAGGGCTTCGAGCCCGATGGCGCCAGATCCGGCGTACAGGTCGAGCACGGCCAGCCCGCTGAAGCTGCCCAACTCGGACTCCAGCGACGAGAACAGGGCCTCTCGGACCCGGTCCGCGGTCGGGCGTGTCCCGCTTCCCGGTGGTACGGCGATCCGCCGCCCGCCCGCCGACCCACCGATGATCCGGCTCACGTCTTCTCCAGGTATTCGGTCGACTCGGACTCGAGCGCGTTCCGCACGAACGACCGCAGCGTCGGGTACCCGGCCAGCTCCGCGTCCACGGAAACGATCGAGTTCGCCACGTGTCGTGCGGTGAAGATGATGTCCTCGTCCCGCAACACACTGAGCAGCTTCAGACTGCTCCGGCGGCCAGACTGCGCCACACCCAGTACGTCGCCCTCGCGGCGGGTCTCCAGGTCGATCCGGGACAGCTCGAACCCGTCCGTCGTGGACGCCACCGCGTCCAGCCGCCCGTACGACTTCGATCCCGGCCAGAGATCGGTCACCAGCAGGCACAACCCCGGCACCCGGCCACGCCCGACCCGGCCGCGCAGCTGATGCAGCTGGGAGATGCCGAACCGGTCCGCGTCCATGATCACCATCGTCGAGGCATTCGGTACGTCGACGCCGACCTCGATCACCGTGGTCGCGATCAGTACGTCGACCTCCCCGGCCGCGAACCGCGTCATCACCGCGTCCTTCTCCTCGGCCGGCAGCCGGCCGTGCAGGATCTCGACGCGCAGGTCAGGCAGGATCTCGTGGAGCGCATCGGCGACCTGCAGCACCGAGATCGGCGGCCGCGCCTGCTTCTTCGCGCTCCCCGATTCCTCGTCGCCGGCGGCGAACTCGCCTTCCTCGTCGGCCGCGTTCTTCACGTCGTCCCCGATCCGCGGGCAGACGACGTACGCCTGATGGCCCTTGCCGACCTCCTCGCGGACCCGTGTCCAGGCTCGCTGCAGCCACTCCGGCTTCTGCTGCGCCGGGACCACCGACGACTGGATCGGCGACCGTCCGGCCGGCAGTTCGGTCAGCGTCGAGACCGCGAGATCGCCGAAGACCGTCATCGCCACGGTCCGCGGGATCGGTGTCGCGGTCATCACCAGCACGTGCGGGGTGTTCTCCCCCGACTTCTGGCTGAGCGCGGCCCGCTGCTCGACGCCGAACCGGTGCTGCTCGTCGACAACCACGAGCCCGAGATCCGCGAACTGGACCTTGTCCTCGAGCAACGCATGCGTCCCGACCACGATCCCGGCGGCTCCGCTGGCCGCGTCCAACATCGCCGTACGACGCGAAGCCGCGTTCAGCGATCCGGTCAGCAGGCCGACCCGAGTGGCGCGGTCGGCACCGCCGAGCATGCCCTGCTCGGCCAGGTCACCGAGCATCTTGGTCAGGGTCTTGTGGTGCTGGGTCGCGAGCACCTCGGTCGGCGCGAGCAGGACCGCCTGGCCGCCGTTGTCGACCACGGACAGCATCGCCCGCAACGCGACCACGGTCTTGCCGGAGCCGACCTCACCCTGCAGCAACCGGTGCATCGGGTGCGGGCGGGCAAGATCGGCGAAGACCTCCTCGCCGACCTCCGACTGCCCCTCGGTCAGCGTGAACGGCAGCCGCTGGTCGAACTCGTCGAGCAGACCACCCTTCGTCCGCGGCCGAGGCACGGCGTTCAGCGCGTCGGTGACCGCGCGGCGCTGGGCCAGGATCGTCTGCATCACCAGCGCTTCCTCGAACCGGAACCGTTGCTGCGCGTCGCGGATGTCCTTCTCGGTGTCCGGCAGATGCACCAGCTGCAAGGCCTCGCGCAGCCCGAGCAGCTTCTCCTTGCGCAGGATCAGCTCCGGGATCGGGTCGTCGAGCTCCTCGTCCAGGTTGTCCAGGACGATCTTCACCGAGCGCTCGATCGTTGCTGTCGGCAACTTCGCGGTCGCCGGGTAGAGCGGCCGGAACGGGCGGGCCCGACGTTCGATCTCGGCCTCGGACAGGTCCTCGTCGTCGAGGATCTCGGTGCCCGGGCTCTTCAGCTGCATGATGTCGCGGAACATCGTCACCTCGCCCCAGAACAGGGCGGCCGTCCCCGGCGTCAGCTTGGTCGCGAGCCAGGGCTGGTTGAAGAACGCCAGCTCCAGATCGCGCTGCCCGTCGGTGACGACGACCTTGGTGAGCGTCTTGCGCCGGGTCCATTTCTGGACGTCGGCCAGCGGGATCTCGGCCTTGGTGTCCAGCGACCGCACGGTCACCTTCTTCACCCGGCCGTTCACCGTCGCCTGATCGCCGACCTCGAGCTCGTCGAACGGCGTCAGCTCACCCTTCTTCAGGTAGCGCCGGGGGTAGTGGCGCAGCAGCTCACCGACGGTCTCGATCCCGAGAACATCGGCGAACGACTTGGCCGTTTTCGCCCCGAGGAAGTCTCGAAGCTTGCGGTCCATGTCAGTCTTCATTCGACCCCGATCAACAACGGGTACCTGTCCTGCCCTCCGTCGTACACCACGACATCGACATCTTTGCGGTCTCGCCGTACGTGCCGCTCCAAAGCCTCGGCCAGCGCCGGCTCCGCACCCTGGCCGGTGACGATCGTCAGCAGCTCACCACCACCGCCGAGCAGCCGGTCCACCACGCCGACGGCGGCTGTCTCCAAGTCTTCGGTGATCAGCGCGAAGTCGCCGTCCACCACGCCGAGCGCGTCCCCGATCCGGCACCGGCCGGCCATCGTCCACGCGTCCTTGACCGCGATCGTGACGGCGCCGTGCCGGGTCTGCCCGGCCGCGGCGGACAGGTGGACGACGTCGTCGTCGAAGCTGCGTTCCGGGTCGTGTACGGCCATCGCCGCCAGGCCCTGGACCTGGGCGCGGGTCGGAATCACGGCCACCCGGATCCCGTCCTGCCGGGCTGCGGTCGCGGCGGCCTCGGCGACTGCGATGGAGTCCTTGTCGTTGGGCAGGATCACGATCTCGGGTGCCTTCGACCGCTCGATCGCCTGCAGGATCTCGCCGGTCGAGCATCGACGGCCCGGACCGCCTCTGATGACGTGGGCGCCCGCCTCGGCGAAGAGGTCGGCGAGCCCGTCACCGGCGACCACGGCGATCACCGCCCGGCTCGGGACCGGCTCGTGCTGATGGGCCTGATCGGCGAAATGGGTGACCTTGATCCGGTGCGGCCGGCCGATGTCGATGCCTTGCTCGACGGCAGCGCCGACGTCGTCGGTGTGTACGTGGACGTTCCACAGGCCGTCGCCGCCGACCACGACGACCGAATCGCCCAGACCCGCGAGGGTCTGCCGGAAGTCGCCGATCTTGTCG
The DNA here is from genome assembly GCF_053608045.1 of Kribbella sp. NPDC055071. Classification (NCBI taxonomy): domain Bacteria; kingdom Bacillati; phylum Actinomycetota; class Actinomycetes; order Propionibacteriales; family Kribbellaceae; genus Kribbella; species Kribbella sp. NPDC055071. The sequence goes on along the minus strand of NZ_JBSGUS010000003.1, from coordinate 313,107 downwards.
TCCGGCGCGTCCAGCAGATACATCACCTCGTACGCCGGTCCCTCGAGACGCTCGGCCGTGTCACCCTGCGGTTCGACCCGCGCGGGTACGTCGACGCGCACGATCTTGCCCGTCAGCACCGACTCCATCGCGCCGAGGATCACCACCAGGCCCGCTCCCCCGGCATCCACCACTCCGGCGCGTCGCAGGACGTCAAGCTGCTCGGTGGTCCTGGTGAGCGCCTGGCGCGCCGACGCGACGGCCGCCAGACACACGTCGGCCAGGCTCTTTCTGTCGTTCGCAGCCGTCATCGCGCCGGTCGCGGCGGCCCGGGCGACGGTCAGCATGGTGCCCTCGACCGGTTGCGCGACGGCGCCGTACGCGGCATCCGCCGCGAACCTCAGCGCGTCCGCGAACGCAACCGGCTCACTCATCCGAGGATCCGCGAGTACGCCGTCGTCCTGTTCGCGCGGGAGGTTCTCGGCGAGGCGGAGGCCGCAAGCGCGGACGAGCTGCGAGGTGATCACGCCGGAGTTGCCCCGGGCGCCGAGCAGCGCGCCGCGCCCGAACGCCTGAACCGCCTCCGCGAACGTGAGCTCGCCGCGCGGGAGCGCGTCGCAGGCGGCCTCCCAGGTCAGGTAGAGGTTGGTCCCGGTGTCGCCGTCCGGCACCGGGTACACATTCAGCTCGTCGATCTCGGTCCGCGCCCGCCCCAACTCGACCAGCGCGGTCCGAGCCCAGGCCCGCAGCACCTCGACCGTCAGTTCCTCCACGCCCGGAAGGCTAACCGGTCCCGCTAGGGTTCGGGGGTGAGCGTGTTGTTCTCGGTCGCGGCCGACAGCTATGAGTGGGCCGGGCGGGAGATCCGTGGGGTCTTCGGCCGGGACGTGCGGATCGAGCGGATCAGCGGGGATCTCGGGCGGGTCAGCGGGCCTTCTGTGCAGGAGCTGGCGGCGGCGTGTGATGCCGGCCGGATCATGTTCGTCCGGCACCTGACCACCGAGATCGGGAGCTTCGAGGACCTGCCACCCGACTACGAACTCGCCGACCTGATCCTGGCCGAACTGCCCGACTACCCCAAGGCACTCGCCGTCCAGGCCTGGACCGACAGCGCGGCCACGGGCGGGACCTACTACCACCGGATCGAGCACGCGCTCACCGAGCGTGGAGTGGCCGTGACCCGCTCCGGCCAGGAGTACGTCGTCTCCTGCTTCGTCGGGCGGCGAGCCGTCCTGCTGGGCGTGAACCGGCGCGCGGACAGCCTGTCGGACTGGCCGGGCGGGCGGATGCGGTTGGCGCGCGGCGAGGAGCGGGTCTCGCGGTCGGAGTTCAAGCTCGAGGAGGCGATCGCGACCTTCGGGCTGGAGTTGCCGGCCGGCGGCAAGGCCGTGGACCTGGGCGCATCGCCGGGTGGCTGGACGCGGATCCTGCGGCAGCACGGGCAGGAGGTGTGGTCGGTGGATCCGGGCTACCTGGATCCACGGCTGCTCGGCGACCGCCGGATCCATCACGAGGCGACGACGGCCGGGCGCTTCTTCGCGGCGAACCGGGTCCGGTTCGACGTCGCCGTGAACGACATGCGGATGGACCAGGTGATGAGCGCCCGGATGATGCTCGACGCGGCGACCCACCTCCGCCGCGGTGCGCTCGCGATCGTCACCCTCAAGGGTGGCGGCAAGAACCCGCTCGACGGCGCCCGCCGCGGTCTGGACGTGCTCCGGCAGCGGTACGACGTCCTGCACGCCCGCCAGCTCCACCACAACCGCAACGAGATCACGGTCATCGGCAAACACGAATAGGCGCCCGGGGTGAAACCCGGGCGCCTATGTCAGGCCCTACACGGAAAAGGTAAGCCAGGTAACTAGCCGACTACGCGCTGGACCTTGCCGGCCTTGATGCAGGACGTGCAGACCTTCATGCGGGTCGGGGTGCCCTTGATGAGCGCCCGGACCGGCTGGATGTTGGGGTTGAACCGCCGAGGCGTACGAGCCTTGACCCGGCGGATCATCGCACCCTTACCCAGGCGGGCAACGCTGTTGCCGAACGTCGGCTGCTTGCCGCAGACATCGCACTTCTTAGACATGATTCTCCGTGTTCAGGGTCGTGACACCGACAGACCATGTTACATGCGCGCCGACGCACGACCAATTCGCTCGATTACGCCGTGAGGTAGGCCACTTCCTCGTCCGTCAGCTGCACCGACAGACCCGGCGTCGAGGTCCGCGTCTCACTGAGGTGCCGCGGCCCGATCAACGGGAACACAGGATACGGCCGGTGCAGCAGCCACGCCAAAGCGATCGCCGTCGGCTCGACTCCCTTGGCCGCCGCCAGCTCCCGCGCCCGGTCCAGCCGGCGGAAGTTCTCGTCGGAGTAGAAGCACCGCACGAGCTCCTCGTCGGACCGATCCTCCGGCTTCGCCCGTCCGGTGAAGAACCCGCGCGCCTGGCTCGACCACGGGAACAGCGCGACCTGCCGCTGCTCCAGCCACGCCTGCGACTCGTCGTCGGATACGTGCCGGCAGCCGGCCCACGGTACGTCGTACGCCCGGGCCAGGCTCAGGTGGTTGCTCAGGAGCGTGAACGGCTGCTTGCCCTGTGCTTCGGCGTACGCGTTGGCCGCATCGAACCGCTCGAGCGACCAGTTGGATCCGCCGTACGCCTTCACCCGGCCGGCCTTGAAGTGCTCGTGCAGTACGTCGACGAACTCCGAGACCGGGATCTCCTCGTTGTCGCGATGCATGAGGTAGAGGTCGACGTGGTCGGTCTGCAGCCGTTCGAGGCTCTCGTTGAGCTGGCGGGTGATCGACTCGGGGTCGCAGTGCGGTGTGTGCGCACCCTTGCCGATGACAACGATCTCGTCGCGGTTGCCGCGTGAGGTGTGCCACTGGCCGAGCAGCTTCTCGCCGCGTCCACCGCCGTAGATGTAGGCCGTGTCGAACGTCGTACCACCGCGCTCCACGAAGTCGTCGAAGATCGCGGCCGCGTGGCTGAGCGTCTGCTGGTTGTCGACGCCCATGACGAGCCGCGAGACCTGCTTGTCCAGACCGGGCACCGTGCCGTACGTCATCGGTGCGTCGTCGCGGCGCTTCAGCGGCCGGCCGGTGGCGGTCGGGATGATCGCGTCGTCGCGCTCGCTCGCGTACTGCTGCCCGATCGCCGCACGCCACGCGTCCTGGACGGTCAGGTTGCCGAGGGTGTCGGCCCAGCTCATCTCCGGGGCCTGCCGCTGCGCGATCGCCGCGGCGACCGCCTCGGCCTCGGCCGCGTAGATGAGGGCGGGGTCCGCGGAGATGTCCCGCGGCTCCTCCCCCACCTTGTGCAGGGTGACGTGCGTCGGCTTGCCGTCGCCGCCGAACCACGGGTCCTCGACAACCAGGTAGCCCTCGCTGCCGAAGATGCGGACCTGGTTCTGGTCGCTCAGCCGTACGCCTGTGCTGACCTGCGCGGTCACGCCCGCATCGAAGAACAGCGTCGCAACCGTCCACTCGTCGACACCGGTCTCGCCGACGTGACCGACCGCGGTCACCGCCGCCGGGTCGGCGAACGGCTGCCCGGTCGCGGCGCCGACGATCAGCCGGGCGTACGACACCGGGTAGCCGCCGACGTCGAGGATCCCGCCGCCGGCCAGCTCGTCGGCGAAGATCCGCGACTCCGGCCGGAACCCGGCGGCGAACGCAAAGGTGGCCTGGATCTGATGCACCGTGCCGATCTCGCCGTCGCGGACCAGTTGGGCGACCAACTTGGTCTGCGGGAGGCACCGGTACATGTACGCCTCCATCAGGAAGACGTCGTTGCGGACCGCGGCCTCGATGATCGCCTCGGCCCAGGCCCTGTTGATCGCGAGCGGCTTCTCGCACAGCACGTGCTTGCCGGCCTCGGCGGCCTTGATCGCCCACTCGGGGTGCATCGGGTGCGGGGTTGCGACGTACACCGCGTCCACGGTGTCGTCGGCCAGGAGGTCGTCGTACGAACCGTGGCGGTTGGCGATGTCGTACTTGTCCGCGAAGGCGTTCGCCGAGTCGATCGACCGGCTGCCGACGGCGACGACCGTGTTGGTCGGCGACGTCGGCACCTGGCTCGCGAAACGCGAGGCGATGTTGCCGGTCCCGAGGATGCCCCAGCGGAGTTGTGTGTCAGTCAAGAGGTGTCCCGTTCAGTTGTGGGTCAGAACTTCATGGCGCCGGCGGCCAGGTCGGCGATGAAGGAACGCGCGCCGATCAGGAAGACGCCGATCAGGGGGATGACGCTCATCAGCGCACCGGCCATCACCATCGAGTAGTCGGTGCCGTAGATGCCGTTGAGCTGGTCCAGTGCGACCTGCAGGGTGAGACGGTTCGGGTCGGTCATCACGATCAGCGGCCAGAGGTAATCGTTCCAGACGTTGATGAACGTGAAGATCCCCAGGAAGGCCAGGCCGGGCCGCAGCACCGGCAGGCCGACGGTGACGTACTGCCGGAAGAACCCGGCCCCGTCGACCTTGGCGGCCGAGATGAGCTCGTCCGGGATCGCGCCGCGGGCGTACTGACGCATCCAGAAGATACCGAACGCGTTCGCGGCCCCGGGCACGATGAGCGCCTTCAACGATCCGATCCAGCCGAACTCGGCGAGCGTGACGAACTGCGGCACCAGCGACAACTGGGCCGGGATCATGAAGGTTGCCAACAGCAACCCGAAGAGCACGTTGCGTCCCGGGAAGTCGTACTTGGCGAAGGCGAACGCGGCCAGCGAGTCGAAGAACAGCACCAGGACGGTCACGCTGAGCGAGGCGATCAGCGTGAGCAGCATCGAGCCGAAGAAGTCGACGTTGTCGAGCACCTTGCCCATGTTCTCGAACAGATGCGATCCGATCCAGAGCTTCGGTGGGTAGGCGAAGATGTCCGGCGTGGTGTTGGAGGCCATCACCACCATCCAGTAGAACGGGAACAGCGAGACCACGACGCCGAGCATCAGTACGACGTGGCCGACGGCGGTGCGGATGCGCTCAATGGACATCAGCGGCCTCCTCAGCCTTCGCGGCCGGCCCGGCTTGTCGGGCCTTCTGTTCGGCGATCCTGCGCTGGGCCCGGCGAGCCGCCCGTTTGGTGATGCGTTCGTCATCGTTGCCGCCGATGAGGCGCCAGTTGATGATGCTGAACAAGACGATCAGGACGAACAACGCCCAGCCGACGGCCGCGCCGTACCCGAACTGGTTCTTGATGAACGCGCTCTGGTACAGGTACGAGACGATCGTGAGGCCGCCGTCGCCCGGTCCGCCGATGTTGCTGGTGTCACCGAACAGCACGCGGGACTCGGTGAAGATCTGCAGTCCGCCGATGGTCGAGGTGACCGCGGTGAACAGGATGACCGGCCGCATCATCGGCACGGTGATCCGCCAGAACGTCTGCCGCGACGAGGCGCCGTCGACCTTCGCGGCCTCGTACACGTCGGCCGAGATCGCCTGCAGGCCGGCCAGGTAGATGATCGCGTTGTAGCCGACCCAGCGCCAGGTGACGATCGTGGCGATCGCGATCTTGATGCCCCAGGGCTGGGTCAGCCATTCGACCTTGCCCAGCCCGATCGACTGCAGGAACGCGTTCAGCAGGCCGAAGTTGTTGCTGAAGATCGATCCGAAGACCAGGGTGATCGCGACCACCGAGGTCACGTTCGGGATGAAGTAGGCGATCCGGTAGAAGGTCCGCAGCCGGGTCGCGTTGTGCAGCGCGTTCGCGATCACCAGGGCGAGCAGGAGCATCGGTACGGTCGAGAGCACCCAGATGATCAGCGTATTGCCGATCGCCTTCCAGAAGGTGGGATCGGAGAGCAGGTAGTGGTACTGCTCGAGCCCGACCCACTTCATCTGGCCGATCCCGTCCCAGGAGTGGAACGAGATCCAGATCGAGAAGAACACCGGGAACGCGCCGAAAACGGCGAACAGGATGAAGAACGGCGCGACCGCGACGTACTGCGGGAAGGCCTGCCGGTACTTGTTCGGCGGCCGCTCGGAGGCCTCGGTCGTGCTGACGGTCGCGGAGATCGCGTTGCTGACAGCCATGTCAGATCGCCCCCGCTCGGGTCAGTTCGCGCTCGATCTGGTGTTGCGCGTCCGTCCAGGCCTGGTCCGGGTTCTTGCCGGCCGTCTCGACGTTCACGAGCTCGGCGCTGATCGGATCACCGATGATCGAGTCGTACGGCGAGAAGTACGCGCCCGGGTACTTCTTCGCCGACTCCGCGAACACGTCGACGATCTTCTGGCCACCGAAGAACGGATCGGGCGCCGCCAACCGGGAATCGGTGTAGCTGGCCGGGGTCGACGGGAACAGCACGGGATCGAGGAAGGCCTCGGCCTGGTTCTTCGACGACTCCAGCCAGCTGATGAACGCGAACGCCGCCTCGGGGTTCTTGCAGTACTTCGTGATCGCCAGGAAGGACCCACCACGGTTGCCGGCGCCACCAGGAGCCGCAGTCACCCGCCAGAGTCCCTTCGTCTTCGGTGCCGCGTTCTTCGGCCCGAGCTGGGCCCACCAGACCGCGGCGTTGAACGCGACCAGCTTGCCGTTCGTCACCACCGCGTCCGCGTCGGTCGAGCCGTTCTGCGCGTTGGCCGACAGCCCTTCCTTGACGACGCGAACGGACAGATCGAACGCCTCCCGGACATGGTCCTGATCGCCGATGTACTTCCCGTCCTCGGTCATGTACCGCTTCGGCGCCTGGGCCATCCGGTAGCTGAAGATGCTGGTGATGTTGTCGGTGATCGACGACCCCGGGACGCCCTGCTTCACCTTCTTGCCGAGCTCGATGTACGTGTCCCAGTCCGGTGCCAGCTCCGCGACGGCCGCGGGATCGACGTCGATCCCGGCCTTGGTGAAGATGTCGGTGCGATAGAACAACGCGGTCGGACCGGTGTCCATCGGGTAGGCCATCATCTTGTCGTCCGGCGTGATCCCGAGCTTCCATTTCCAGGGCAGGAAGTCCTTCTGCAGCTCCTTGGCGCCGAGCTGGTTGAGGTCGTGGAACTGGTCGGCGTTCGGGAAGTACGTCGCCACGTCGTCGTTGATCGCGACGATGTCCGGGACGAGCGATTTGCCGGCCAGGGCGGTCAGCACCTTCGTCTTGTAGTTGGATCCGATCCGGGTCATCGACAGGTGCATGGCGTCGTACCCGGGGATCGCCTTCTCCGCCTGGCCGATCAGTCCGTCGTTCACCGAGCCGACCCAGGTCCACATGCTGAGCTGGTCGGATCTGCCGAGTGAGCTACGGGACCCGCAGCCGGTGAGACCCGCGGCCGCCGCGGCGGCGCCTGCCGCGAGGAAGTTCCTTCTGCTCAAGGTCATACGCCTCACCTGGCGCTTTCTGTTGGTTTTCGCCGGAAGGTGTCCACATATGTTTACGTAGCCATCAGGAAAGCGCATCCCAACTGAACCGGTCAAGGGGGCGGCTCCGGGTTGGTTCAAATGACAGGATGAGGGCATGGTCTCCGCCGTACTCTTCGACGCCGATGGCGTCCTCCAGCGCCCGACAACCGACTGGTGGCCGAGGCTGCACGCCCTCGCCCCCGAGAACCCCGAGGCGTTCGTCGCCGAGCTGATGGCGGCCGAGCGGCCCACCCTGGTCGGGAAGGGCAGCTTCCCGGAGGTCGTGGCCGACCTGCTGCGCCAGTGGGGCTCGCCGGCCTCGGTCGAGGAGGCGCTCGAGCCGTGGTCCTGGTTCGAGTCCGTGCCCGAGGTGGTCGCGCTGATCGGTCGGCTGCGGGCGGGCGGCATCGGCTGCCATCTGGCCACCAACCAGATGGCGTACCGGCGCGGGCTGATGGTCGAGCGCGGGTACGGCGACTGGTTCGACCAGACCTTCTACTCGTGCGACGTGGGCCTGGCCAAGCCGGACCCGGCGTACTTCCGCCACATCCTCAGCACGCTGGACCTGCCCGCACCCTCAGTCCTCTTCATCGACGACAACGAAGCCAACGTAGCCTCCGCCGCGGGCGTCGGCCTACACGCCGAGCTCTTCGACCTGTCGATGGGCGTCCCGGCACTGGTGGAGCTACTAGAGCGTTACGAGCTGCCGCTTTCGGACTGAACTCTGTCACGCGGGTGGGACGGTGACCGGGACGGTGTAGATCTGGCCTGAGCGGGGGCCGGTGCGGAGGCGGGTGAGGTTGTTGGTGATGGAGTCGGTGGCGTGCCAGATCGACGTGAGGAGGTAGAGGGTTGGTTGGCCGTCGGGGTTGCCCAGGGTGATGGAGAACGGGGCACGGTTCTCGGGCAGGTCGATGCGGTCGAGGATCTCGCCGGTGGGGGCGAGCCGGACGACGGCTTCATCGCCGGTCTGGACCCAGATGGCGCCCTCGGCATCGGCGACGATTCCGTCCGGACCGAGGCCGTCGGCGAGCACGCGGCGGTTCGCCAGGCCGCCGTCGGGTTCGAGGTCGAAGGCGGTCAGGCGGCCGGCGAACGACTCCGCGATGACCAGCGTCCGGCCGTCCGGCATGATCACCATCCCGTTCGGGAAGTCGATCTCGCCCGCGACCTCGCGCAGCGAGCCGTCCGGCGCGAGCAGCTTGATCCAGCCGGGCTCGGGCGCTCCACCACCGGCGAAGTCGAAATCGGCGCCGTTCAGATAGATGTTGCCCTGGGCATCGACCACGATCTCGTTGGCGCCCTGCTCGGACAGCACGGTGATCGATCCGTCCGGCTCGTACCGCCGTACCTTGTCGCCCGTCGTCAGCAGGCGCCCGTCCGGCGACCACTCGATCGACCAGCCCATCGGCTTCTCCACGGGTACGTCGAAGCGCTCGACCTCACCTTTGGCGTCGACGGCCACCACTTGCTGCTCGATCCAGTTGCAGAACCAGAGTCGCCCGTCGTGCCACCGCCCCGACTCCGGCATCGCGAGCCCGTCCAGCAAGACCTTCAGCATCACAGCCACCTCGTTCGTGTTGGGTTGTTGCCCCCTACACGAACGACCTCGGCCTAGATCGACAGCTTTCGCCCGAGCGCTTCGGCGGCGGCCAGCACGTTCACATAGTCGCGCACGTGCGCGATCTGCCCGGCGCGTGCGGTGAGGACCATCAGGTTCGGCAGGGTGAACGGGCCGGCCGCTTCGCTGGCCCCGATGGCGTCCTGCTCGACGACGATGGTCGCCGGGTCGCCGGTGTCGTGGATGGCGATCGTCCGGTAGCGCTCGTACCGGAATCTGGCGGTGCGCCACATCTCCGCGGTCCACCGGACGATCTCGTCCCGTCCGGCCACCCGGGCCGGCACACCAGGCCGGTTGAACGGGAACTCCATCACCGCATCGACCGCGAGCAGCTCCCGCAAGTCGTCGACCGACTGATCGATCGCCGTCTGCCGGAACCGCTCCAACACCTCCCGCGGCCCCGAGACGTCCCGGCCGAGGGCGGCGCGACGCTGGGTGGTCTTGCGGTACCGGATCCGCCAGCCCTCAGGCTCGCGCGTGACGGTGTCGTCGTACACAACACTGCCGGTCCGGCCGTCGGCCCGGACGCCGATGCCCTTCGAGCGGACGCGCGCCGAGTCGGTGGTGAGCGGGGTGATCACGATGTTGGTGACGTGATGGCCGACCGGGTTCGCGTCGCCGAGGGTCAGCGCCGCCGCGCGGATTGCGGCCGGCCCGCGCAAGGCGCCGTAGCCGAAGGCAGCAACGTCGTAGGCGACGTCGGGTGTGAACAACTCGTCCAGTCGATCGAGCTCGCCGTCGTCGGCCAGGTGTCCGTGCAGGTTGATCAGATCGATGATCTCGGCGCGGTCTTGTTCGGTCAGCACGTCATCCTCCGATAAGATGAGACACAGTCCGGTTAGCCGGGACGGTACCGGACCATATCCCCGGTTAGCAAGGGAGTCACTGTGCGGGCAGACGCGCGGCGCAACTACGAGCAGCTGCTCGAGCAGGCGCGGCAGGCGTTCGCGGAGTCCGGCACCGACGCCTCACTCGACGAGATCGCCCGGCGGGCCGGCGTCGCCAGCGGGACGCTGTATCGCCACTTCCCCACCCGCCTCGACCTCATCGAGGCCGTCCTGTCCAGTCAGCTCGAGGAGCTCGCCGAGCTCGGCCAGGGCCTGCTCGCGGCCGATGACGAGTACGGCGCCCTGGAGACTTGGTTGCGGGCGACCCTGACCCACGGGCTGACGTACCGCGGCCTGTCCGCCGCGTTGATGGCTGCCGCAGTCGACCAGGACGATAACGCGGTAAGGAACTGGCACACCCAGCTGATCGCGGTCGGCGCCGACCTGCTCCGGCGGGCCCAGAGCGCCGGAGCCGTCGTGACCACCGTGGAGCCGGTTGACGTGCTGAAGCTGGTCAGTGCGATCGCCTGGGCCAGCCAGGACGGACCGGACAGCGCGGCTCAGGCTGAGCGATTGTTCGCGGTGGTCATGAGCGGGCTCCGGCCGTCAGGCGCCGGCTGAGGGCGAAGAGTACGGCGAGAAGCGGCAACGTGATGAGGTACGCCGTACGGATCTCGACCACCCGTGCGACCAACGCGAGCGCGGCCGGCGCAACGAGGATCGCCGTACCGGACGCCAGCGCGCCGATGGCCGCCAAGCGGGCGGGACTCAGGCCAGGGGTCGCGACGAGGGCGGCGAGGGTCACTGGGTAGAGGGGTGCGACTCCGAGGCCGGCGACGACCAGGCCGAGAGCGACTACCGCAGGCGAGTCGAACAGGCTGACCAGCAACGTGCCGACCACCGCGAGTGCACCGGACGGTACGACGGGAGACCACGAGCGGATCCGCAGTGGGCCGATCGCCCGCCCAACCGCCATCCCGATCGGAAACGCACTGCCGAGCAGTGCAGCCGTCGCGGTCGGCAGTCCGGCCGCAACCAGCCGGGCGACAGCCCACACGACGAAACAGAACTCCACCGCGACCGACAGCACGACCCTGAGCCACCCCACCCCAACATCCAGCGCGATCCTCCGACCCACCGGCGGCCGCCATCTCCGCCCAAGCCCAACAGCAGGTGCCGAATCGATCAACATCAAGGGAGGACTGTCGGGAGTCGGCTCGCTGGAGGTGGCGCGGCCCGCCGAGGTGGTGAGGGTTGGCTGGACGCGGCGGGTGAGGGCGGCGAGCAGCAGAAGTGGCGGTACGGCGGCCAACATGGCGATGCGGCCGGTCGGGCCGAGACTGTCCAGGCCTCCGATGGCCAGCGGCGCGAGGACGCCGACGCCGCTGCCGACCGCGTTGACGCGGCTGAGGCGCGCGGCCGCCGTTGGGCCGTTCAGCATCAGCGGAGCGACCAGAACCAGGAGTGCACCACCAAAGCCGGCCAGGAGCCCGCCGCCGATGACGGTGAGGTACGTCGGGGCCACCGCCAGCAGGACCGCGCCGACCGCGGAGACGATCGAGCCGAACGCAAGCACCGATCCCATCGGCCAGGCCCGCAACATCCGCGGGCCGATCACGGCGACGATCAGCAGCCCGACCGCGAACCCGGACGGAAGGAGGGCCAGGCGGCCCGCCGGTTCGTTCAGGTCTCGCGCCAGGATCGCGACGCACGCACCGAGTCCGGCCAGCAGGTAGCTGAGCGACGAGATCGCGATCCCGATCCGCAGTTCGTCACCCCGCGCCCCGGCGCCCGCAGCTGTCTCCACAGCCGCGGTCACCCGTCCTCCTCGGCGCTCGCCGGTGGCTTCTGGACGGCGGTCATTCGCGGCCTGTGAAGATCCTGTCGAGGTGGTGAAGGTCGGGCAGCTCGAGATCGGCGCTGATGCCCTTGAGTCCGGCGGTCATCGCGCCGGCCGCCTCCCCCGCCGTCCGGCCGACCACGGTGTCCTCGACCACAAGGCACTGATCGGCACTGACACCGAGCAACTCCGCGGCCCGCCGGTACCCCTCCGGATCAGGCTTGCCGCGCGCGACGTCGTCGACGGTGACGAGGACGCGCGGTGAGATCCCCGCAGCCTCCAGCCGGACCTTCGCCAACTGCCCGGGCGCACTTGTATAAACCGCCCATGGCATCCGAATCCGATCAAGCGTCGCGATCAACTCGACCGCGCCCGGAGTCGCGACCACACCGTCGACGTCGTCGGACTCGATGGCGAGGATGCGCGCCCCCGCGGCGGCCTGCTCCGGCGGCGACAGCTCCGGCAGGAGGATCCCGATCGTGCGTACGGCGGGGCTCCCGTGCGCGATCGCGAGCACCTCGTCCACGCGCAGGCCGTACTCCGTCGCCCAGCGGCCCCAGCTGCGGTCGACCACCGCGTCGGAATCGACGAGCGTGCCGTCCATGTCGAACAGGACGGCCCGGACGGCGCCGATGTCGCGCAACTCCATCACCCCTCCAATTAACTCGTTCTCCGAGCATAAGGTAGAACCATGGTATGACTCCAGTGCGCCGTGGACAGTGGCAGACGGCTGCCGACGTACTGCACAGGGTGAGCCGCCGGCCGGGGATCACGCGGGCGGCAGTGGCGCGGGACCTGCGGCTGAGCACCAGCTCGGCCACGGAGGTGACCGCCCGGCTGCGCGACATCGGCCTGCTGACCGAGGCACCGGCTCCGAGTCAGGGGCGCGGACGTCCGACCACAGTGCTGCGGGCGCACCCGAAAGGACCTGTGCTGCTCGCACTGGAGCTGCGGCAAGGCAGCTGGCGCAGTGCGGTGGTCGCGCTCGACGGAACGTTCCTGGAGCAGCAGCAGCGACGCCACCGCAGTCGGCGGCCGGAGGTCGTGCTCGGCAACCTCAACAGGGCGACCGAGCAGGCGCAGCGGCAGTACGGCGATCGCTTGCGCGTTGTGAGCCTGGCCGCACCGGGCAGCATTCGGGACAGCCGGCTCATGCAGGCTCCGACGCTGGACTGGCCTGAGGTCGGGCTGGAATCAGTCGCCGCGGGCTCAGGACTCCCACTACTGGCCGAGAACGACGCAACCCTGAGCGGAGTCGCTGAAGCGCGCACAGGAGCCGCTGCGGGAGCCGGTACGGCGGTGCACCTGATCGTCGAGGTGGGTATCGGCGGGACGCTCATCATCGATGGCGCTCCGGCGCAGGGCGCATCGGGAGCGGCCGGTGAATACGGGCACATGCCGTTCGGCGACCGGAGGCGGCCGTGTCCTTGTGGTGCGCGGGGGTGCTGGGATCTGGAGATCGACGGACGTGCGCTGGCCAGGCATCTGGATGAGCCAGAGCCGGACGACCCCTACGGGTACGCCGAGGCGGTGTTACGTCGTACTGACCGAGCTGCGGCTCGTGCGATCACCAAGGTGGTGGCCGCGTTGGCCGCGGGTATTGCCGGGCTGGTGAACGCACACGACCCGGATGTGGTCACGCTGGGCGGGCTGGCGATTCCACTCCGAGCTGCGGCCGAGTCGACGTTCGAAGCGGCCTATCTCGACGGGCTGATGACGTTCCATCGGCCGGCTCCCCCGCCTGTACTGGCGGCTACTCATCAAACCGACGGTGCGCTGCGCGGTGCTGCGGCGCTCGGGCTGGACTATCTGACGGCCGAGCCCGCTATCGCCGCCTGGGCGGCAAGCCGCTAACCAGCAGCGGCATCAGATTCACCAGTGTCAGACTCAGCATCAGCGGCAACAGGTTCGGGTTTGGGCTTGGGGACGATCGGCGGCTCGACCTCGGCCAGGATCGCGGTGAGGTCGAGGCGGTGGTGCTGGATCTCGTGGGCCGTGTGCCGGATGATCCACCCCAGCGTGCGCGGCGCCCGGACCGGATAGTTGTACAGCCCCAACCGCCCCAGCTGCGGCGGCGTCAGCACCCGGGCCGCCGCACCGAACTCGCGGGCGAAACGCATCAGCGCGGCCGCGACCTCCATCGGGTCCTGATCCTCATACTTGAGCTGCTTCACCCGACCGGTCCGGTCCATCGGCGCGTACACCGGCCGGTCCTCGGCCAGGCACTGCGCGATCCGGAAACGCTGCACCTCGAGCACGTCGCGCACGTGGCACGCGTACTCGATCGCCGACCACACTTCCGGCTTGGGCCGCAACCGTACGACGCTCGGGTCCGGACCGGCCGCGGCCTTCGTGAGCGCCATGCTGCAGTCCGCCGCTTGCCGGATCAGCAGGGTCACTGTGCCCTGCAGGTCACCGGTGTCGTAGTTGAAGCCGCACTGCTCGCAGTACCCGTCGACCGGGGGCTGCTGCCCAATCGGCATGGTCAACTGCCACTCCCTCGAAATCTCCACGCATGATCGACCGGACCGATTCCACCACCGAGCGCGAACCCGGCCGCGATCGCTCCGGTCACGTACTCCTTCGCAGCACCCACAGCACTCGGTACGTCGTTCCCACGGGCCAGGTACGACGCTATGGCGCTGGCCAGCGTGCATCCGGTCCCATGGGTATGCCGATTGTCCGCCCGGACCGCACTGTACGACCGGCGCGCCCCTGGACCATGCAGCACGTCCACAGACGCCGTACCAACGTCGTGGCCACCCTTCACCAGCACCCACGAGGCGCCGGCATCCAGCAGCACCTTCGCCGCGAGCTCTCGGTCCTCCAACGTCTCCAGGTCGACTCCGGCCAGCGGCCCGAGCTCGGTGAGGTTCGGAGTCAGGACGGTGGCCAGCGGAACGATCTCCGTGCGTACGGCGTCCATGGCGTCAGCGGCCAGCAACGAGTCGCCATGCTTCGACACCGAGACCGGATCGACGACAACCGGCACCGACGGCGGCAGCGTCCGGAGTAGTGACGCAACCACGCGAACCATCGACGCGGACGCGAGCATGCCGGTCTTGACCGCGTCGACCCCGATGTCGTCGACCACACTGTGGAACTGGGCCCGGACCTGTTCCTCCGGGAGCTCCCACGCGCCCTGGACGCCGAGGCTGTTCTGCGCCGTGATCGCGGTCAGCACGCTCATCCCGTGCACGCCGTTGGCCAGCATCGTCTTCAGGTCCGCCTGGATCCCGGCGCCACCACCGGAGTCGGACCCGGCGATGGTCAGCACTCTGGGCAGCAGCATCTCAACTCCTGAAGTGGGCGTGGCCGGTCTCGGCAGCATAGGCCGCGCCGTCGACGGTCACCGTCCCGGCCGGGCGTTCCTCGTTGCCCTCGGCAACCGAACCGATGACGGTCCAGCCCTCGGGAACGTCGGCCGGCTCGAAGGTACCGACCAGCGCGTGGTCCTCGCCGCCGGTGAGCACGAACTTCAGCGGATCCGCACCGGTCGCGGCCGCGACCGCCTGCAGCGGCTCGGGCACGCTCAACGCCTGCGTGTGGACGTCGATGACGACCTGACTCGCGACCGCGATGTGCCCGAGGTCGGCGAGCAGGCCATCGCTGACATCACACAGCGAGGACGCTCCGGACAGGGCGGCGCGCGGGCCTTCGACGTACGGCGGTTGCGGCCGGCGATGCGCTTCGACCACGGCACGCGGTGATCGGAACCCACGAGCCAGCACGGCCCATCCCGCCTCGGCCCACCCCAACCGGCCGACGTACGCGACCTCGTCACCCGGACGTGCACCCGAGCGCACCACTGGCTGCCGTCCGTCCAGCGAACCGAACGCCGTCACGGACACAACGATCTTGTCCGACTGGACCGTGTCCCCACCGACGATCGCCGCGCCGACCAGCTCACACTCGTCGGTCAGACCCTGATACAGCTCCAGCACCCAGGCGGTCGGCAGCTCGGCCGGTCCGCCGAAGCCGATCACCAGCGAGGTCGGACGGGCTCCCATCGCGACGATGTCGGCCAGATTCTGCGCGGCCGCCTTACGGCCCACGTCGTACGCCGACGACCAGTCCTGGCGGAAATGCCGGCCCTCCACCAACAGATCGGTCGTGATCACCATCCGCCCGTCCGGCACCGCCACCACAGCCGCGTCGTCTCCAGGCCCGACCAGGACGTCCTCACTGGTGGACAGCCCCTTGGTGACGGCCTCGATCAGGCCGAACTCCCCCGTGCTCCCCAACGTCTCTGTCACGTCAGCAGACCTCCCATATCGCCACCGGGAGTCTAGGCGGTACCGTGACCGGGCAACGAGAGTACGCCCGGCGGGCTCGCAGTACAGTCGGCCGGAGCCAGCTGAGGACGACTGAGTGGAGAACGACGTGGTGGTCCAGGCCTACATCCTGATCCAGACCGAGGTCGGCAAGGCGGCCGATGTCGCAGCACAGATCGCCGAGGTGCAGGGCGTCACCCTCGCCGAGGACGTCACCGGTCCGTACGACGTGATCGTCCGTGCAGAGGCCCGTAACGTCGACGAGCTGGGCAAGCTGGTGGTTGCCCGGGTCCAGAACGTGCCAGGGATCACCCGGACCCTGACCTGCCCCGTCGTACACATCTGAGCGGACCCACGGAGTCCTGTCTTCCTTCGGCATGCCCAAATTCCTCCTCACCGCACTCGGCCTGATCCTGCTGGCAGGCTGCAGTCCCGGGCCGACACCCGTCCCTGTCCCCAGCCCGGCGCCCGAGGTCGCGTCCGCGTGCGGGGACCTGGTGAAGGCGCTGCCTGCGAAGGTGCTCGACGCCAAACGCCGTACGACGACGCCGGTCAGCCCTCTCACCAGCGCGTACGGCGATCCGCCGATCGAGGTCACGTGTGGGGTCAGACCCCCCGCCGGGATGGCCGAGGCGGAGTCGCAGTGCTTCGAGGTGAACGGCGTGGGCTGGTATGCCCAGCAGGCCAAGAACGGCGTGGTCTTCACCACGATCGGACGTGCGATCTACCTCGAGATCGCGGTCCCGTCCAAGTACGCGCCGGAGGCGAACGCGCTGACCGACGTGTCTGATGCCGTCCAGAAGTACAACAAGCTCATCACGCCCTGCATTTAAGAAGTCCTGTATCGAAGGCCCCGGCGGCGCGGCAGCAGTTCGGCGCGCAGCCGGGTGAGCGTGTCGCGGGCGGTGGCGCGGGCCTCCTCCGAACTGCCGCGGGTCGAGTAACGAGCCTCGCGGTACAGCTCGGCCAGCGTGTGCAGGTCTGCCTGCGAGACCTTGGAGACACCGAAGACACGCGCCGTGAACTCGGCCGCGGTCTCGGCGGGCCGACGCGCCACGTCGATCGCGGCGGCCGCCTGTTCCAGGGCGACCCAGCAGGCGATCACGGCGTCCGTCGGAGTGCCGGACTCGACCCGGACGAGCCCGGTCTCGACCGCCTCCACGAGGCGCTCGTCCCGGATCCGCTCGTCCCTCGCGATGGTGGTCTTGTCGCCGCGCTGCCGGATCCCGGCGAAGACCATCCAGAACACCAGCAGGGTGAAGAGAATCAGCACCATCAACAGCCCGATGGTGATCACCAGGTCGAGCCACCCAGGCTGGCCGGCGTCCACCGGGACCGGCGCCGGCGACCCCTGGCCGCGCGGCGTCGGCAGATCCATCGGGCGCGACGACCGATGCATCGGTCGAACGCTCCCGCTCGACGACGCCAGTACGACGAACGCCGCTACCGCCGCGCCCAACGCCAGGACGACAACGGCAATCCGGCGACCTCCCCCAGTCCGCCCCATGACGGCAGGGTAGGCCGCCGCGGGATCACCAGGTCACCGGCAGCGAGGTCACGCCGTACACGAGGGTGTTGTTCTTGTACTCGAGGTCCTCGAACGGGACGGCGAGTCGCAGGGTCGGGATCCTGGTGTACAGGCGGCTGAAGACTTCCTCGAGTTCGACCCGCGCGAGCTGCTGGCCGAGGCACTGATGCGGTCCGAATCCGAACGCGACGTGGGCGCTGTGCTTGCGGTTCAGATCGAGGCGATCGGGATCGGGGAAGATCCGCTCGTCCCGGTTCGCCGACGACAGCGCCGCGATCAGGAAGCCACCCGACTCGATCGTCGTCTCGCCGACCTGGACCTCGTCGGTCACGTGGCGGAACAGGCCGAACTGGACCACGGACAGGTACCGCAGCAGTTCCTCGACTGCGGCCGCGGCCAGCGTCGGGTCGGCCTGGAGCGCGGCGAGCTGCTCTGGGGTGCGAAGCAGGGCGAGCGTGCTGAGAGCAATCATGTTCGCGGTCGTCTCGTGGCCGGCGACCAGGAGCGAGATGCCGAGCGTCACCAGCTCGGGCAGGGTCAGGGCGTCGCCCTCCTCCTCGCCGCGGGTGATCAGCCGCGACAGGAGGTCGTCGTCCCGCTTCGCCTGCTTGGCCATCACCAGCCCGGCCATGTACTGGGTCAGCTCGTCGCTGACGCGCATCATCTCGTCGGGGTCGCCGTCGACCGTGACGAGCAGCGCACTCCGCTCCTGGAACTGGTCACGCTGCTCGTAGGGAACGCCGAGCAGCTCACAGATCACCAGCGACGGGATCGGCAGCGCGAACTCCTGCACCAGGTCGACCGGACCGCCCTTGGCCAGCATCGCGTCGAGCCGCTCCTCGATCATCGCGACGACCCGCGGCCTCATCGCCTCCATCCGCCTGACCGTGAACTCGCCGGTCAGCAGTCGTCGCAGCCGCTTATGCGCGTCGCCGTCGACGTGGATGATCGAGCCGGTCGGGACCTCGCCGTCCAGGACGGCGCCGGGGGTGACGTGGTCGGACGGCGCGGACCGCGAACTCAGCCGCCGATCGCGGAGCACCGTGCGGACGTCGTCGTACCGGCTGACGACGTACGCGTCGACGCCGGCGGGAGTGGAGACCTTCGCCGGGGCGTCGCTCTGCCGGAACGCCGCGTACTCGCTGGCCGGGTCGAACGGGCACCCGGAGGGACGGCTGACGGGGAAGCTCTCGGTCATGATGCCCTTCCGTAGACACTCGGATTCTGACGGTGACTACCATATGACTGTACCTGCCGATCGATGACTGCTTCCGGCGCGTCGCGAACGGGTACTCTGCCCGCGGAGGTGGAGATGGGACTGCGCGAGGTGAAGCGGGAGCGGACCCGCCGGTTGATCGCGGACAAGGCGTTCGAGCTGTTCACCGACCACGGCTTCGGCCGGACGACGGTTGAGCAGATCGCGGCGGCCGCCGAGGTCGGTCCGAGCACGCTGTACCGGTACTTTCCGACCAAGGAGACCCTGGTCCTCGAGTTCGTCGAGGACTGTCTGGACACTGCGGTCGGATGGTTCCGCGAGCAGCCTGAGCTGGACCTGCCCGACGGCCTGCAGGCGGTGATCGACCGGGTCCTGGAGCAACTGGAGGAAAATCCGGACCGGATCCGCGCGGTCTTCGAGCTGTCCCACCAGGCCGCCTCCGTGAGCGCCCACCTGAACGAGCTGATCTGGCGGTTCCGCAACGACCTGACCGACGAGCTGGTACGACGGTTGCCCGCGAGCGACCCGCGGGACGCCGAGTTCACCGCCGCCCTGGCTGCCGGAATCGCGATGAACATCATCGAGACGGTGGTTCGGGTCTGGGCCGAGGATCTGGACGGAACCGATGTCCGGGCACTGGCCCGGCGGGCGATGACCATGCTTCGGGGCGGCGGCATTCCGTTGCCGGCGGCGCCGCGTGACTGACCTCGATCCGTCGACCGTCGTCGTCCACGCGGGTCGGCCCGAGCGAGTGCCGAACGCGCCGGTCGGTGAGTCGCCGGTGTTCAGTTCGACCTACGTCGCGGGTGGGGATCGTGGGTACGGGCGCTTCGGCAACGACGCGTGGTCGGCGTTGGAGGAGACCCTCGGCGAGCTCGAGGGTGGTCGTGGACTGACCTTCGCCTCGGGCATGGCCGCGGTTGCCGCGATCGTCGACCTCATCCCGGTCGGCGGCCGGGTGGTCGCACCGCAGCACGCGTATTCCGGCGTACTGGCGCTCCTGGATCAGCAGGCCGAGCAGGGTCGGCTGACCGTGCATCGGGTCAATATCGCGGACACCGCCGCCGTCGTCCAGGCAGTCGAAGCAGCCGACCTGTTGTGGATCGAGTCGCCGACCAATCCGGCCATGGAGGTCGCCGACATCCCGGCGATCGCCGCCGCGGGCCGGGCGACCGACGCGATCGTTGTCGTCGACAACACCTTCGCGACGCCACTCCTGCAGCGACCGCTCGCGCTCGGTGCGGACATCGTGATGCACTCGGCGACCAAATTCATCTCCGGCCACTCCGACGTCGTTCTCGGCGCCGTGGTCACCGCCGACGACGACCTGTGGAGCGCGATCGAACTCCGCCGGCGCAGCCTCGGCGCGATCCCCGGTCCGATGGAGGCGTGGCTCGCGCTGCGCGGATTGCGGACGCTGGCGTTGCGGCTGGAGCGAGCGCAGTCGAATGCGGCGTTCCTGGCCGAGCGCCTGCTGGCGCATCCGCGCGTCAGCCGGGTCCGCTATCCGGGGCTGCTCGACGATCCGGGCCATGAGCGCGCGGCTGCGCAGATGTCCGGCTTCGGCGCGATCCTGTCGTTCGAGCTCGGTGGCGACGCCGAGGCCGCTCAGCGCGTCTGCGAATCAACAGACCTGTGGGTGCACGCGACCAGCCTCGGCGGCGTCGAATCGATGCTCGAACGGCGCCGCCGCTGGCCGCTGGAGGTCCCGACGATTCCGGCTGACCTGATCCGGCTGGCCGTCGGGATCGAGCATCCCGACGACCTCTGGGCCGACCTGGAGCAAGCGCTCAAGAACGCTTTTTGAGCACCGGTCCACCGAAGAACGTCAGCACACACAGCACGACCGGCAGGATGAACGCGATGTTCAGCGGCATCCAGTGCGCGAGTCCGCCGATCAACGCCGGCCCGGCGAGCAGTCCGACGTACCCGAGTCCGACCACGCGAGCCATCAGGGCACCGGCCGAGGCCGGGTCGAGGTTGCCGGCGGCGGTGAACAGTTGCGGTACGCCGCCGGCCAGGCCGAGACCGAAGA
This sequence comes from Kribbella sp. NPDC055071, assembly GCF_053608045.1. Lineage (NCBI taxonomy): Bacteria > Bacillati > Actinomycetota > Actinomycetes > Propionibacteriales > Kribbellaceae > Kribbella > Kribbella sp. NPDC055071. Next base: position 292,457 of record NZ_JBSGUS010000003.1, on the reverse strand, counting down.
CCGCCCAGCCGACCAACGCGACGGGCACCGACGGTACGACGATCACGACGGTCAGGCCGACGGCCGCCATCGCGGCGCCCCACCGAACGATCGCGGCGGGTCCGACGACCGCGGCGACCCGGTCGGTGAGGAATCTGCCCACGGTCATCGCGACGGCGAAAGCGCCGTACGCATAGGCCGCCGTGCTGACGGACGTGCCGAGGATGTCGCGGAACTGCAGCGCGGCCCAGTCGTTGGCGACACCTTCGGAAAGCATCAGACCGAACGCGAGTCCGCCGAGCGCCCAGACCAGCTTCGCCGGCGGCTTCGTCCGCTCCTCGGCCGGCTTGTCGGCGTCATGGTGGACTGTGGGCTCCAGCAGGAACTGACGGGCGATCAGCGAGATCAGGATGCACACAACGCCCGCTGCAACCAGCGTGACCTCGGTCGGCACGCCGGCTCGCAGCGTGGCTGCACCGATGAGCGCGGCGATGGCGCCGCCGATCGACCACATCGCGTGGAAGGCGGCCATGATCGGCCGCCCGTACGCGCGTTCGACCACAACGGCCTGTGCGTTCATGCCGACATCGATCGAGCCGTTGCCGAGGCCGATCAGGATCAGGGCGAGGCCGAGCGTCCACCAGTTCGTTGCCAGGCCCGGACCAGCCAGAGCGATGCCGAGCAGTACGCCGGACGCCGGTACGAGGCGGCGCTGCCCCAGCCGGTCGACCAGCGGACCCGCGACCTGCATGGCGATAAAGGCGGCGCAGCCGAGCACCAGCAGGAGCAGACCGAGCGTGGGGTGCGAAATGCCGGTCGAGTGCTCGATGCTGGGGATGTGGACGACCCACATGCCCACTGCGAACCCGTTGAGGCCGAAGTAGAGCCAGGTGGCGACGCGGGCTGCTCTTGGCGGGGTGGTCTCGGTCGACAGCTCGGTGGCGGTCATTCGGCTACCTCCACGAGGACTCCGCGCTGGGTGAGGAGTGTTCGTTGGTCTTCGGGCGCACTGGCGTCGGTGATGATCAGATCGGCGCGGTCCGCTGGGCAGACGTAGGCCAAGGCGGCACGGTCCCATTTGGCGCCGTCGGCAAGGACCATAGATCTCGTCGCGACGTCCAGCGCCGCTTGCTTGACCTCTGCGTCGCCCAGGTCGAACGCCGTCAGTCCGGCGTCCAGACTGAACGCACAGGGGCTCAGCACGGCCAGATCGAACCGCAGCGCCCGCAACGACGCGACGGTGAGCGGACCGATGAGTGACAGCTCTCCCTTGCGCGCCTCACCGCCAGGCATGAGCAACCGGACCCGTGGCGCGTCGGCCAACTCGTGGGCGATGTGCAGCGACAACGGCATGACTGTCAGGGTGCGATCGTGCAGCAGTCGCGCTGTCTCCAGAGCCGTCGTACCGCTGTCGAGGACGATCGTCTCGCCGTCGCGAATGTGCTCGACCGCCGCTCGGGCGATGGCCTGCTTGGCCGCGACCGCCGCCTGCGCGCGGAGCGAGTACGGCGGCTCGAGACCGGACGGCATCGCCGACACCGCTCCCCCGTGGACGCGCTTGAGCACGCCCTGCGCGGCGAGGAAGTCGAGGTCCCGCCGTACGGTCATGTCCGAGGCCTCGGTCGCCTCGACCAGCTCGTGGACGGAGACTCGGTCGCCGACCCGGAGTCGTTCTACGATCATTTGATGCCGTTCCGCACTTCTCACGCGCAAAAATCTACCATCCATCTGATCGATCAAACAGTTAGCATGTTTACTTGTGCCTGATGACACAAAGCTGATCAAGCGGTCGCGGTACGCCGTGGCCGCCGTTTTCTGTGTGCACGGATCGGTGACGGGGTCGTTCGCGACCCGGGTGCCGTGGATCCAGGAGCACGCCGGGGTCTCCGCCGGGCAGCTCGGCCTGGCGCTCGCGTTCCCGGCGCTCGGCGCCGCGGTGCTGATGCCGCTGGCCGCCCGGATCACGCACCGCTTCGGCACCCGGACTGCTTTGCGCGGCCTACTCGCGCTCTGGACCCTCGCGCTCGTCCTCCCGTCGCTCGCGCCGAACCTCCTGACGCTGTGCGCCTTCCTGTTCGTGTACGGCGGGACCGCGGGGATGGCCGATGTGGCCATGAACGCGCTCGGCGTCGAGATCGAACATCGGCTGAAGAAGTCGATCATGTCCGGGCTGCACGGCCTGTGGAGTGTGGGGGCGCTGCTCGGGTCCGCGGTGGGGACGGTGGCCGCGCACGCCGGTCTGAGTGCTCAGATCCACCATGCGGTGGCTGCCGTCGTACTGACGATCGTCGGGCTCGTGGTGACGCAGTTCGTGCTCAACATCCATCCCGAGGAGGACGAGGAGCCGCCGGCGCGGTTCGCGTTCCCACCGAAGTCGGCGTTGCTCATCGGTGCGGTCGGGTTCTGTGCGGTGTTTGCCGAGGGCGCGAGCCTGGACTGGTCTGCGGTCTACCTGCGCGACATTCTGGACAGCTCGGCCGGTGTGGCAGCCGGCGCGACCACCGGGTTCGCTTTGACGATGGCGATCGCACGGATCACCGGTGACGCGGTGATCGACCGGTTCGGCGCCGTACGGACGGTTCGGTGGAGTGGAGTGATCGCCACGGCCGGCGGCGCACTCGTTGTGGTCGCTCCGAACGCGGTGTGGGCGACGGTCGGGTTCGGGTTGATCGGCGTCGGGATCGCGGTCGTCGTACCGCTCGCCTTCGCGGCCGCGGCCCGCAGCGGCACCAACGCCAGCCAGGCGATCGCGGGCGTAGCCACCATCACCTACGCCTCCGGCCTGGTCGCACCGTCGATCATCGGCGGCATCGCCCAGGCCAGCAACCTGACGATCTCGTTCCTCGTGGTCACGCTGCTCGCGACCGGGCTGGCCATCTTCGCCCCCGTCCTCCGCACCAAACCCCGATCCTTCACAGCAGCCGGTTGAGCACCTCGCCCGCCTCGTCGTAGCCCGCATCACTGATCCGCTGCAACTCCAACAGATCCCTGGCGGCCGCCGCACGCCGCGTCAGGTGCTCGCCTGCCCGCATGTTCCCTTCATCAAGCAACTCACTCAACGCATTCACGTCACCCCGCTCGTCGGCGAGATCGGCGAGCCGATCGGCGGCCTTCTCGTTGCCCTCGTCGGCCAGCGCGCGCAACGTCTCCCAATCAGTCATAACCCAATCATGCAGCGACAGCCGGCCTGTCTCAGGTATTACTGGACGGATCCGTTGCTTCTCGCTTGACGGACTCGATCAACGCATACGACGCCCGACTCGCCGCCTCGGGATCGCCTGCCCGGATGGCCTCGAGTACGCCGACGTGCGCGCCGAGGATCCGGTGATCCTCGCGCAGCATCGCGGTCTGGTGGATCGATGCGGTCAGCACTTCGGCGATCGCGTCGTACAAACGCAGTAGCAACGGGTTCCTGCTGGCAACCACGACATTGCGGTGGAAGTCTGCGTCCGCGGACACAAAGGCGTCCACGTCACTCGCGGCGCCGCGGGACTCCAGTGCCGCGGACATCACCGCCAGAATCTCCGGGTCCGGGTGCTGTGCGGCCAGGCGCGCGGCCGCGGCCTCGATGCCGGCACGGACGTCGAGTACGTCGGTCAACGAGGCGGAGAGCTCGTCCCTGACCAGTACGCCGCTGATCTCGTTCGTCGCCCGCACATAGGTGCCGTCGCCGACGCGCGGCTCGAGCAGGCCGGTCAGGCTCAGCGAACGTAGCGCCTCCCGTACGGTGCCACGGCTGACCCCCAGCTCGGTGGCGAGCTGGTGCTCCCCCGGGATCCGCGAGCCGCGCGGCCAAGCCCCGGACTCGATCTGCGCCCGGAAGCGCTCCGACACCTGCAGCACGAGCGGCACCTGCCGCACCGGTCCATCGAATGACACCGCCATCGGCCTCCGTTCCCGATCAGCGTACAGTGCAAATGTAGGACATCTGCATGGGAGAGGTGTGTGTCGTGGCGGTATTACCCGGATCATTACCCGGTTCGGAACTTCGGACCCGGTCGGCAGTGGTGACCGCAACGGTCTTCGTGGTGGCGCTCAGCCTCCGGCCGGCTCTGACCGCGGTCGGTCCGGTGCTGCCACGGATCGGCCTCGACCTGCACCTGGGCGAGGCCGCGCAGGGCTTGCTGGGCACACTCCCGCTGCTCGCGTTCGCCGGCGCCTCACCACTGGTGCATCTCGCCTCCCGCCGCTTCGGGATGGAGCGCACCGTCTTCATCTCACTGCTGGTCCTCGCGCTGAGCAGCGCACTCCGCCCGTACTCGGGCCAGGCCGGCCTGTGGATCGGGACGTGTGTCGTCGGCGCCTCGATCGCCGTTGGCAACGTGCTGGTTCCGGTGATCATCAAGCGGGACTACGCCGGACATGTGTCGCGGGCGACCGGTGTGTACACGGCGTTCATCACCGGTGGTGCGGCGATCGCGTCGATCCTCGCCGTACCGATCGCGGATGCGGTCGACTGGCGGCTGGCGCTCGCGGTCTGGGGCGGTCTCGCCGTACTGGTTGCTGTGATCTGGCTGCCGCGGACGCTGTCTCCGGAGCCGGCTCCACTGCCGGTTGCGGATGACGACGATCCGCCGGTGAGCGTCTGGCGGCAGCCGATGGCTTGGATGGTCACCGGGTTCATGGGGCTGCAGTCGACGAGCTTCTACCTGATCGTGAACTGGCTGCCGAGCATCGAGCTCGCGAACGGCGTCGCGGAGCGGACGACCGGGATCCACCTGTTCCTGTTCCAGGGCTTCGGGCTGGTCGGCGGGCTCTCGATTCCTCGCTTGATGAAGCACCCCACCGACCAACGCGCCGGCACCGTCACCGCCAGCGTCCCCGTACTGGTCGCCCTCCTAGGCCTGCTCCTACTCCCCCACCTAGCCATCGCCTGGGCAATCCTCGCCGGCCTGGGCCAAGGCGCCGCCCTGGTTGCCGCCCTAACCCTCATCAGCCTCCGCGGCCGCACCCACCACGAGACCACCCAACTCTCCGGCATGGCCCAAGCAGTCGGCTACCTCCTGGCCGCCACCGGCCCAGTCCTAGCCGGCTATCTCACCCAACACACCGGCTCCTGGCACACCACCCTCACCGTCTTCGCCACCCTCTCCCTAACCCAACTCCTCCTAGGCGCAGCCGCCGGCCGAGCCCCCCACCCACCGACCTCCACCAACACGAACGGATAACCCCGTGAGTGTCGGGTTCTCCCATCAGATGGTTGGTTCTCCCGTGACATCCCGATGGGAGAACGGACAAACTCGCGGGATAACCCACGAGTTGGCAACCGCCCGGCCGGGGCGACGCGCGACAGCAGCCGCCGCGCAGCGGTGTGCGTTGCGCGGCGGCTGGTGGGGCTACTTGTCGGTGGCGAAGGCTGCGTCGAAGGCGGCTTCGGGCTTGTCGAAGGCGAGGGCGCGGATGGTGTTGACCGCTTCGGCGGCGCCGATCTTGCGATCCATGCCGGCGTCTTCCCACTCGACGGAGATGGGGCCGTCGTAGCCGATCGAGTTGAGGACGCGGAAGCAGTCCTCCCAGTTCACGTCGCCGTGACCGGTCGAGTAGAAGTCCCAACCGCGGCGCGGGTCGGCCCACGGCAGGTGCGAACCGAGCCGACCGTTGCGGCCCCCGCCGACCCGCATCTTCGTGTCCTTGCAGTCCACGTGGTAGATCCGGTCCTTGAAGTCCCAGAGGAACGCGACCGGGTCGATGTCCTGCCAGACCATGTGCGACGGGTCCCAGTTCAGCCCGAACGCCTCCCGGTGACCGATCGCCTCCAGCGCGAAGGTCGTCGTCCAGTAGTCGTACGCGATCTCCGACGGGTGCACCTCGTGCGCGAACCGCACGCCCTCGGAGTCGAACACGTCGAGGATCGGGTTCCACCGGTCCGCGAAGTCCCGGTATCCGGCCTCGATCCGCTCCGCCGGCACCGGCGGGAACATCGCGACGTACTGCCAGATCGAGGAGCCGGTGAAGCCGATCACCGTCTTCACGCCGAGCTTGGCCGCGGCGCGCGCGGTGTTCTTGAGATCCTCGGCGGCGCGCTGCCGCACCCCTTCGGGGTCGCCGTCGCCCCAGACCCGGGACGGCACGATCGCCTGGTGCCGGAAGTCGATCGGGTCGTCGCAGACCGCCTGGCCGACCAGGTGGTTCGAGATCGCCCAGACCTTCAGGTTGTACTTCTCCAGGATGTCGCGCCGACCCTGGACGTACGAGTCGTCGTCGACCGCCTGCTGGACGTCGAAGTGATCACCGGAGCACGCGATCTCGACGCCGTCGTACCCGGCCTCGGACGCGAACTGGCAGACCTCCTCGAACGGCAGATCGGCCCATTGACCGGTGAACAGTGTGATCGGACGGGGCATCTCACAGACTCCTAAGGGGTTTCGACGGTGATCCACGCGCTGTCGTCGGCGGCCGACCGCAGAACGGCGTCGACCAGGCGGGCGGACCGCGCGCCGGCGGCAAAATCGGGGAGGCCGTCCGGGTGGTCACCCAGTACGGCGGCATAGCTGTCGGCCACGAACGAGTCGAACGCGTCCTGGTACCCCTGCGCGTGACCGGCCGGCAGCCGGTTCACCCGCGCGGCCGGCGGGCTCAGCGTCTCGGGATCCCGCGTCAGCAACTCGGCGGCTTTGCGGCGTCCGACCCACAACCGATCGGGGTCCTCCTGGTCGAACCCGAAACTCGACTCGGTCCCGGAGACCTCCAGGTACAACCGGTTCTTCCGCCCGGCCGCGACCTGGCTGACCACGATCGTCCCGACCACCCCGGCCTCGGTCCGGAACTGCGCGGTGGCCAGGTCCTCGGTGTGGACCTCGACTCCACCGCGGGTGGATCGCACGGTCCGCAGCTGCGCACTGATCGCCGCGATCCGGTCGCCGGTGACGAACTCGGTCAGGTCGCACCAATGCGACCCGATGTCCGCGAACGTCCGCGACGGACCCCCGGCGGCATCGTCGACGCGCCAGTTCTGATCGTCGGCGCCGGCGAGCCAGTCCTGCAGGTACGACCCGTGCAGGCTCGTGATCATGCCGGCCTCGCCCTCGGCGATCCGCGTGCGCAACTCCCGGACCATCGGGTGGTAGCGGTAGACGAACGGGACCGCACCGACCAGCTCGGCCTCGAAGGCGGCGGTCTGCAGTCCGGTCGCGTCGTGGACAGAGGTCGCGAGCGGCTTCTCGCAGATCACGTGCTTGCCGGCCTCGAGAGCCTGCAGTGTCACGTCGAGATGCGTGTTGTTCGGCGTACACACGTGGACCACGTCGATGTCGGCGGCCAGGAGCTCGTCCAGGGTCGCGAAACCGCGCTCGGCGCCGGTCGCTTCCGCGGCTGCCTCGGCCCGCTCGGGCGACGACGCGACGGCTCCGACCACCGTGGCCCCGGCGACCAGTGCGGACCGGCCGTGAACCCGGCCCATGAAACCGCCACCGACGATCCCGACCCTCAGTTTGCGCGCACTGGACACGTCGAAGGACGCTATGTGACCGGTTTGAACCCTGTCAATCGCCGTCCCAGCCCCACGTCACCCGGTCCCCCGACCCATTCGTTGCCCTCGGCCACAACCAGTCCACGCGCCGTCACCGGGCCGGCCTAGCGGTCGGACGGGTCTTCGGTCGGCGCGTCGGTCGGCAGCTCCGCGGCGATCTCCTGCCTGAGCTTCGCGAACTGCGCGCGGTCCGCGGTGAAACTTCTCCGCAATTCGGCGATCTCGGCGGCCGTCAGCGCCCCGCCCCGCACTCCCTTGGCCAGCACCGTGTTCCCTGCCGGAAGCGGGAAGTCGTAGTTCCCCATGTCGACCTGAGTGCCCGGTTTCAGCGTCGCGAGCATCTTCTCCCACACCTCGGAGAAGGCCAGGTAGTCGTCCAGCCACAGCAACAGTTCCTCGACACTCGGGTCCCGGACCGTCTCGCTGCCGGGCCAGTTGGCGCGATACGAATGCAACCGCGTACCGGCGAACCGGTCGACCATCGGCTGAACCGACGATCCCAGCTGACTCAGATACATGGATCCGATCGTCCGGCTCATCGCGTCGTCGGTGGCGAACATGGCGTCGACCAGTTGGCCGGCGAACACCTGCGGATCGGCGGTCTTGACCCACTCGACGTCGGCGATCTGACCGCGGGCACCAGCGCGAAGCCAGGTCATCACGTCAGCCGTCGTCAGGTCCGGCTGCCACTCGCCGACGACGAGCCGGAATTCGCCGTCAGGCTTCCAACCGAACCACCGGAACAGCAATCCTTGGATCCCGAGCGGCGTCAGCTCGACTCCGCCACCGACGGTCGGGACGATCGCACCCAGCCGCAGGAGCCGGTCGATCGCAGCCGCGCCGTCGGCGGATGCGCGGACCGCCGCCAAGCGATCGAGTGAGGCCGAAGGCCCTGGGAGGTACAGGGAGAGAATCAACTCGACGACCTGGATCCGCAGCGGACCGTCCAGGTCGGAAACCGCGATGCCGACCGTATCGGTCCAGAGGGCGATGGCGCGCTCAGGCTCCGACCACAGATCAAGGTTCTCGCCGCGAAAGACCCGGATCGGCACCGGCCAGAGGAAACCCGCCAGCACTCCCAGTCGCCAGGCCTCCTGCACCGCGTCAGGATCGGACAGCGACGTACCGTCAAGAACCTCTTGTACGACGTCCTTGCCCAGCCAACCACCGGACCAGGCACCCGTCCGGTCGGCGAGGAACTCGGCCACCTCGATCACGTCAGCCATCAACGGCGCGTTCCGGGCCGCGGCGGCCAGCGTCGACGGCAGCGAGATCGTCGGCCGCGGTATGACGTTGTCGCCGAAAAACTGCGTCGGGAGCTCGATCTCCGGACGCACGATCGGCCCCATCAACTCGTTGCGCCGTTCCCAGGGCATCCGGTCGAACCGGGCTGACCAACGCTCACCTTCCGCACCGGGTGGCGGTTCGAACTTCGCGTCGATGCGCAACCAGTACCTGCGCAGCGCCCGCGCCCAGCTCGCGGGCCTCTCGATCACGGTGTTGTCGGTGAGCATGTCCACCGCATCCGCGGTCTCCTTGCGGAGCGTGGTGGGGTCCTCCTTGGTCAGGCTCATCCGGATGAACGCGCCGAGCAGCGGCACCGTGCGAATCAACGCCTCCCGCACCTGCGCGTCGTACGGGAACGAGAACGGTCCGACCTCGATCGCGGTCCGGTACAACGACGTGTTCGGCCACACCATCACGCCGGGCACGCCTTGGCCCATGTCGTCGCGCAGGTGGAACACGTCCTGAACCGGCCGACGAGCCTCGAGCAACGCCCGGATCAGCTCCAGATCCGGGTCGCCCTCAGCGCCGGTCCGATCCATCCAGTCGACAAAGAGCCGAACAAACTCCTCAATCGGTTCCACCCCCGAACGCTATCCCCGGGCAGGTCCACCACTTCCGTACAAGCCGCAGGGGGTTACGCCAAGCCCTGAAACGAGTATCGAAACTGCGGGGAGACGACCTGATCGGTGCCTAGCGTGAATGCGGCCAAGGGGATATCGGGGTCGACGGAAGGTGTGACGGTGGAGGCTACCGGGCGCGCGGCCAGGTATCGGGATGTATTTGCCAATGGTGAGTTCCGGGCGTTGTGGTTCGCCGAACTCGTGTCCACCGCCGGCGATCAGGTTGCCCGGGTCGCGTTGTCGGTGCTGGTCTTTGTGCGGACCGGATCCGCGGCGTTGAGCGCGTTCACGTTCGCGTTGACTTTCCTGCCCGCATTGATCGGGCCGGTGTTGGGCGGTCTTGCCGACCGGTACCCGCGGCGCGAGGTGATGATCTTCTCCGCGTTGTCGCGCGGCGTGGTGATGGCTGTGATGGCGTTGCCGTTCGTCCCGCTCTGGGCGATGTTCCCGCTGATCTTCGCCGAGCAGTTCCTCGGTTCCCCGTCGACCGCGGCCCGTGGGGCCTTGCTGGCCGACATCCTCGAGGGCGATCTGCTCACCATCGGCCAAGGACTGCGGCAGATGGCCGGACAGTTGGCCGGCGTCGGAGGCTTCGCCGTCGGCGGCCTCCTGACCGCCTGGCTGACCCCCTACGGCTCGCTCGCGGTCAACGCCGCAAGCTTCTTCGGCTCCGCCCTCTTCATCGCACTCGGCGTACGACGTCGCCCGAGCCCCCACCAGGACACCGAACACGTCTCGCTGCTGGAGTCGACGCGGCGCGGCGCCAAGCTGGTGTTCGCCGACCCCCAACTACGCACGCTGATCTGGCTCATCTGGATGATCGGCCTGCCCGTCGCCTCGGAAGGTCTCGCGGTTCCGTACGCGGCACACCTGAGTTCGGACCCCACCGCCGGCGGCTGGTTGCTCACGGCAACGCCGATCGGAGCCGTCATCGGCGCGTACGTCCTGACCAGGCTCCGGCCGACGCTACGCCTGCGACTGATGGCGCCGCTGGCCGCTCTCTCCGGCCTACCGTTGCTGCTCTGCGTCCTCGAGCCGAACCTGATCATCTCGATCGCGTTGTTCGGCTTGTGCGGGATCCTCCAGGCCTACATGGTGGTCGCGCCGACGACGTTCATCCAGCGCTCTCCACAGGCCAGCCGCGGCGCCACGATCGGCCTGATGTCATCCGGCTCCATCGCGGCCCAGGGAGTCTGCCTCGCCCTCGGCGGCGCGATTGCGGATTGGCTCGGTCCCGCCGGAGCCTTGGCCGCAATGGGCACGACCGCCTTGATCCTGGGCGGGATTCTCACCATCGTCTGGCAGCGGGTCAACACCACCGAACCAGCACTGGCCTAGGCACTCCACTCGATGGCCAGGCGATCAGCCAATGCGATCACCCGGTCCAGGTACACACCACTCCGCGCACGTCCGAACCCGTTCCGCCGGCCGTGGAAGCCACCCTCGACCAAGCGATAGAGCGCCCACCGCCGCACCCGTACCGGATCGAGCTCAGCCGCCTCAGCGAACACCTCGAGCTCGCGCTCAAGCTCACGAACCACAGTGCCCGAGTCGATCAGTGCGGCCGCCCGAGGCAGGATGAGCGCGGCTCCGTCGTACGCCGGGTCCCCGACGTACCCCTTGGGGTCGACAGCCAGCCACGGCTCGCGTTCGGCGCGAAGGATGTTGCGGGCATGAAAGTCGCCGTGGACGACGAGCTCCGGCTGGTCCCGCCCCAGTTCGTCGACGACCGCCACCGCGCTCTCCACCACCGACGTAGACAACGCGTCCGGGAACTCAGCGGCGCCCGAGAGCAACTCCTCCCGCCACTCGTCGGCCTTGTCCGCCAGCCGTGGCAGCCCGTCCGGCGCCGCGATGGACAGCCTCCGGCTCAACTCCCCCGCCACGACCGCGATCGTCTCGCCAGGCTCGTCGGCCAAGGTCGTGGGATGCGCCCGCTCCAGCAACATCGCGTACTGCTCGTCGGCCCGCTCGTACAACCGGACAGCACCCCGGCCGTCCCAAGCAGTGAAGGCATCCGGCTCGTGCACGTTGCCAGGATGCGGGAAAGACACCTTCAGTACGGCGGGATCCGGCGAAGCCACCGGGAGCACCAAGCCAACCTGGCCGTGGAAAGCATCGCCGTCGGGCTCGCAGTCCCAGCGTGTCAGCAGATCCTCGACGATTCCCGGCAGCTCCTCCAACCACGCCGCGCCGGCCGGACCTTCACGCGCAACAGTGGCGTCGGCGAACGCGGCCGGGATCATCCCCAGCGCTCCGACTTCGCCGAGCGGGAGACGAGACTGAACAGCATGTCCTTCGGGGTCATCTCCCCCGACACCACCTTGGTGACGTGTTCGACGATCGGCATCTCGACGTCGTGGTGGTGGGCCAGCTCGGAGATCGACGCGCAGGACTTCACGCCCTCGGCGACCTGACGCATCCCACCCGCGATGTCGGCGACCGTCATGCCCTGCCCGAGCTTCTCGCCGAAGGTCCGGTTGCGCGACAACGGCGACGAACACGTAGCCACCAGATCACCCAAGCCGGCCAGCCCGGAGAACGTGTGCTCATCCGCACCGAGCGCCGTACCCAGCCGAGCGATCTCGGCCAGCCCACGGGTGATCACCGAGGCCCGCGCGTTGTCACCGAAGCCGAGGCCGACCGCCATCCCGACGGCCAACGCGATCACGTTCTTGCAGGCACCGCCGAGCTCACAGCCGATCACGTCGTTGTTCGTGTACGGACGGAACGTCGGCGAGTGGCACAGCTTCTGCAGCCGCGTCGCCGTCCCTTCGTCTGCACAGGCAACCACCGACGCGGCCGGCTGCCCTTCGGCGATCTCGCGGGCCAGGTTGGGCCCGGACACCACGGCGATCCGCTCCGCCCCGGCACCGGTCAACTCGGCGATCACCTCGCTCATCCGCTTCGTCGTACCGACCTCGACGCCCTTCATCAGGCTGACCAGCGGTACGGCGTTCGGCAGAACGCCGGCCCAGTCCCTCAGGTTGTCCCGCAACGACTGCGAAGGAACAGCCAGTACGACGGCCTCCGCACCCTCGGCGGCCGCAGCCGGATCGTGGGTCGCGGTGATCGCGTCCGGGAGTCGCAGGCCGGGCAGGTAGTCGGCGTTCTCGTGCTGGGAGTTGATCGCGTCGCAGACCGCCTCACGCCGGGCCCACACCGACACCTGGTTCCCCGCGTTGGCCAGCACGACGGCGAACGCCGTACCCCAGGATCCGGCTCCGAACACCGCGACCTTCGTCATGCCTTCTCCTCGCCCTTACCCTCTTCGGCCTTGCGGGCCTTGCGCAGGTCGTAGAGCTCCTTGGGCGGAGTCTCGCCGCGCAGCTCACCGAGCGTCTCGGCGACCCGGGCCATGATCACCTCGGTTGCCTCGTGCAACAGCTGGTTGGTCAGCGGCTTGCCCTCGAACGCGCTCAGGTCGACCGGCCGGCCGGCCCGCACCTGCAGGGTCTTGCGCGGCAGCAGCCGGATCCGGATCTTGCCCGTGTACGACTTGATGATCTCCTGCGCACCCCAGTTGCCGAGCGGGATCACCGGACAGCCGGTCATCAGCGCGATCCGGGCGGCGCCGGTCTTGCCGGTCATCGGCCACATCTCCGGATCGCGCGTGATGGTGCCTTCGGGGTAGACGCCGACACACTCGCCCTTCTCGACGGCGGCGACCGCGTCCCGGAACGCATCGGCGGCCTGCGCGGAATCCCGGTACACCGGGATCTGGCCGGCGCTGGTGATGATCCGGCCGACGATCGGCAGCTTGAACAGCGAGGCCTTGCCCAGGAACCGCGGAATCCGCCGGCACTCCCAGATGAAGTAGCCGAGCAGCACCGGGTCGAAATGCGAGATGTGGTTGGCCACGAAGATCACCCCGCCCGAGCGCGGCATGTTCTCCCGCCCGGTGAACACCGACTTGGTGAAGACCAGCATGAACGGCTTGACGATGATGACGATCAGGCCGAACCAGAAGCCCCGCCGTGGCCGGGGATCACGCTGCTGGCCGTCCACTGCTGCCTCCTGGTGCTCGTTACCGCCGTCGGTCATGGGAGAATCCTGCCTGATGGCAGACCTACAGGTCGCTCCCTGGATCCTGGTGATCCCGGTGAAGCGTACGGCGATCGCGAAGAGCCGGCTCGCTCCCGCCTACCCGCAGCACCGGCCGGAGTTCGCCCGCGCCTTCGCGATCGACACTACTGCGGCCGCCCTCGCGTCGCCGCTGGTGCATGCCGTCCTGGTCGTCACCGACGATCCGCTCGTGGCCGCGGACGTGACCGCGGTCGGCGCCCGCGTCGTACCCGATCTGCCGGCCGCCGGCCTGAACGAAGCCCTCCTGCATGGTGCCACTGTGGCCGCCGCCGAGTTCCCTGGCAACGCGGTGGCCACGCTGTCCGCGGATCTGCCCGCGTTGCGACCGGCCGAGCTGACGGCCGCGCTGGCTGCCTTCGTGGCGCCGCGTTCGTTCGTGATCGACCTGCCCGGCACCGGTACGACGATGCTCGCGACAGCGCCCGGGATCCCGCTGGATCCCCACTTCGGCGTGGGTTCCGCGCTGGCCCACCAGGCCTCGGGGGCGATCCCGATCGAACTCTCCGCAATCGAGTCGGTACAGCGAGATGTCGACACCGCAGCCGATCTGGCTCACGCCGTACAACTCGGTGTCGGTCCCGCGACCGCCGACGTGATGTCGCTCGTCCTCGGCGCCGCGACCGGCACCGAGGGCATAGCCTGCTGATATGCAAGCAACTGTGAGCCGCTACGACCTCGACACCTTCTCCGGGTCGGTGCTGACCGACACCGGGATCGAGTTGCCCTTCACCGTCCACGCGGTCTCGGACACACCGGTGCGGCATCTTCGCGTCGGCCAGCGCGTCCGCCTGCAGACCACGGGAACCGGCGCCGGCCTGACGATCGAGAAGGTCGAGTTCGCCACCGAGCTCTGAGAAGGTTGCCTCAGGCACCCTGAAATCAACGAACCCCGTACACACGCGAAGGCCGGTCACCCCTGGAGTGGGGGACCGGCCTTCGCTGTATTGCGTGGTTCAGCGAGCTGCGCGCTTCGCCGGGGCCTTCTTGGCGGGGGCCTTCTTGGCCGGCGCCTTCTTGGCAACGGCCTTGACCGGCGCAGCCTTCTTGGCCGGCGCCTTCTTGGCAACAGCCTTCACGGGCGCAGCCTTCTTGGCCGGCGCCTTCTTCGCAACCGTCGTCTTGGCCGGCGTCGCCTTCTTGGCGGCGGCGGTCTTGGTCGCCGCGGCCTTCACCGGGGCGGCCTTCTTTGCCGGGGCGGCCGTCTTCGTGGCGGTCGCGGTCGGCTTGGGCGCTACCAGCTTCGGCAGCTTCTTCGCACCGGAGACAACGGCCTTCAGCTCCGCACCCGCGCGGAACTTCGGCACCGTGGTCTTCTTGGCGCGCTTGGTCTCACCGGTCCGCGGGTTGCGCACGATGCGCGCGCCACGCTCGATGGCCTCGAAGGCACCGAAACCGGTGATGGCGACCTTGCCACCCTTTTTGGTCAGCTCGCGCTGCACGGTGTCGATCACCGATTCCAGTGCGTGCTGGGCCTGGCGGCGGTTTCCGTCGAAGTGCACTGCGAGCGCTTCGACCAACTGGCTCTTGTTCACTGCTTCCCTCCGTGAACACTAGGCGTCGAGCACAGCGCTCGATCTCACAGGAACGTTATGGACTCAAGTGGCAGTTCACAAACACCAACGCGGCAATTCGGCCTTGTTTTGGGCGATTTGGGCCACTTTTTGCCCCGATCGGTCGGTTCGGGGCCAGTCCAGCAAGGGAATCGGTGGAAGTTCACAGCCAACTGAGGCGTTTGAAGATGAGGTACAGACCGCCACACACCAAGCCCATCAGGCCGATCGCGAAGGGGTAGCCGTACTGCCAGTGCAGCTCCGGCATGTTGTCGAAGTTCATCCCGTAGACGGTGCCGATCAAGGTCGGCGCGAACAGGATGGCCGCCCAGGCGGAGATCTTCTTGACCTCTTCGTTCTGCGCGCTGCTGGCGATCGCGAGGCTCTTCATCTCCTCGTTCTGCTGCTGTGCCACCAGCGTCGCGTTCACGGTCAGAATGTCGCGGAGCAGTTCGCGGAAGCCGCCGACCTTCTCCACCACCTCCGTGACGTGGTCGGCCACATCGCGCAAGGAACGCTGCAGTTCCTCGTCCACGCCGTACTTCTCGAATCCACCGCGCAACGATTCGAGCATGCCGACCAGCGGCCGGGTCGCGCGCTGGAACTCGATCACCTCGCGGGACAACTCGTAGATACGCCGCGACACCTTCGGATCGCCGCGGAACACCTCGGTCTCGATCTCGTCGATGTCGTTCTCGAGACCCGCGACAACGGGCGCATAGCCGTCGACGACCTTGTCCATGATCGCGTAGAGCACGGCTTCGGTCCCGCGGTTGAGCAGATCGGGATCGCGTTCGACGCGGCGCCGGACCGCGGCCAGGTTGGGCGCTTCGGCATGCCGGACCGTCACCACGAAGTCCGGGCCGACGAACACGTGCACCTCGCCGAACTCGACCTCCTCGGTCGCGTCCCGATAGCGAGCGGCCTTCAGGACGACGAAGAGCGTGTCGCCGTAGCGCTCGAGCTTCGGCCGCTGATGGGCCTCGTTGGCGTCCTCGATGGCCAGCTCGTGCAGGTCGAACTCCTGCGCCAGTGAGGCGAGTTCGCGGCTGTCAGGCCGGTACAGGCCGATCCAGGCCAGGCTGCTCGGGGCTTTGTGCAGGACCCGGTACGTCTCTGCCAGCGACTCCGGTGACGCGACCCGGCGGCCGCCGCAGTAGATCGCACTGTCGACGACGCTGTGTCCCTTGGGTTTCGGGGATTCGCGCAGCTTCTCGGCCGGCTCGACGAGCTGCTCGGGCTCGGCGTGACGGCGGGCGGCGGCGCGCAGGGACGGCGTACGGCCGAAGGCACGAAGGGTGCGCAGGCGAAGGTCGGACATGAGTCCTCCAAAAAGCACAGCAGGTGCGGTGCAGCGAGTGAGAGTGACGGGCACGCGTCTGCCCGACCCCTACGGCACTCAAGCCGCAACTACCAGAGGACTTCAGCCTCTCAAGGTCGAGCGAGACCGGTATGTCTGGAGGGATCGCTACTCATGAGCGCCTCACCTCCTCGGTCTCGCAAGCCTTGTTCTGACAACCACGCCAGCCTAACACCAGCGTTATCGCCGCCGATGTGCGATTCGTTACGGCGGCGGTAACTCTGCCCCTACTGCACTTGTTCAGGCCTTGGCGGGCAAGGTGGCCGGCTTGAAGGTCGGCCGGGTCGCTTCGTACGTGGCGATATCGGCCGCGTGCGACAGCGTGATGCCGACGTCGTCGAGACCGTTCAGCAGGCGGTAGCGGGTGTAGTCGTCGATCTCGAACGGCGCCGATACGTCACCGGCCGAGATCGTCTTGTTCTCGAGGTCGACGGTGATCTTGGTGCCCGGGTCGGCCTCGATCGTGGCCCACAACTGCTCCACGACGTCCTGCGTCACCAAGGCCGCGAGCAGGCCGGCTTTACCCGAGTTGCCGCGGAAGATGTCGCCGAAGCGCGAGGACACGACCACGCGGAACCCGTAGTCGAGCAGGGCCCAGACCGCGTGCTCACGCGACGATCCGGTGCCGAAGTCCGGACCCGCGACGAGCACCGAGACTCCGTCGTACTCGGGCTGGTTCAGGACGAAGGCCGGATCGTTGCGCCAGGCCGCGAACAGCCCGTCCTCGAAGCCGGTCCGGGTGACGCGCTTCAGGTAAACGGCCGGGATGATCTGGTCGGTGTCGACGTTGCTGCGCCGCAGCGGGGCCGCCGTACCGATGTGCTGAACGAAGGCTTCCATGATTCTTCTGCTCCTCAGACGTTCTCGGGTACGGAGACCTCGACGGGCTGCAGGTCCGCGGGGGCGGCGAGGGTGCCGGCGACGGCGGTCGCGGCGGCGACGAGCGGCGAGACCAGGTGGGTCCGGCCGCCCTTGCCCTGGCGTCCTTCGAAGTTGCGGTTCGAGGTGGAGGCGCTGCGCTCACCCGGGGCGAGCGTGTCCGGGTTCATGCCCAGGCACATCGAGCACCCCGCGCCACGCCATTCGGCGCCGGCGTCCTTGAAGATCTCGGCCAGCCCCTCGGCCTCGGCCTGCAGCCGCACGCGGCCCGAGCCCGGCACCACGAGCATCCGGGTGCCCTCGGCAACCTTCCGCCCGGCCAGCACCCCGGCGGCGGCGCGCAGGTCCTCGATCCGGCCGTTGGTGCACGAGCCCAGGAACACCGTGTCCACGTGGATGTCGCGCATCGGCGTCCCGGCGGTGAGGCCCATGTACTCCAGTGCCCGCTCGGCGGCGACCTTGTCGTTCTCGTTCTCGAAGTCGTCCGGCGACGGCACCGACTCCGACAGCGGGATGCCCTGGCCGGGGTTCGTCCCCCAGGTCACGAACGGCGCGATCTCCTCGGCGCGCAGCACGACCTCGCGGTCGAAGGTCGCGTCGGCGTCGGTCGCGATGCTCTTCCAGTACTCGACGGCCGCCTCCCAGTCGACGCCCTCGGGTGCGTGCGGCTTGCCCTTCAGGTACTCGAA
This sequence comes from Kribbella sp. NPDC055071, assembly GCF_053608045.1. Classification (NCBI taxonomy): domain Bacteria; kingdom Bacillati; phylum Actinomycetota; class Actinomycetes; order Propionibacteriales; family Kribbellaceae; genus Kribbella; species Kribbella sp. NPDC055071. The sequence goes on along the minus strand of NZ_JBSGUS010000003.1, from coordinate 274,539 downwards.
CGTCGTCTCGTCCGGCGCGATCATGCCGGCCTTCGCCCCCCACTCGATCGACATGTTGCAGATCGTCATCCGGGCTTCCATGCTGAGCGCGCGGATCGCCTCACCGCGGTACTCGACGATGTAGCCCTGGCCACCACCCGTGCCGACCTTGGCGATCAGCGCGAGCACCAGGTCCTTGGCCGAGACCCCGTCGGGTAGTACGCCGTCGACTGTGACGGCCATCGTCTTGGGCCGGGCCTGCATCAGCGTCTGGGTGGCGAGGACGTGCTCGACCTCGCTCGTACCGATGCCGAAGGCAATAGCTCCGAACGCGCCGTGGGTAGAGGTGTGGCTGTCACCACAGACCACGGTCATGCCGGGCTGGGTCAGACCGAGCTGCGGGCCGATCACGTGCACGACGCCCTGGTCCGGGTCGCCGAGCGTGTGGATCCGGATCCCGAACTCCTCGGCGTTCCGGCGCAGCGTCTCGACCTGGGTGCGCGACACCGGGTCCGCGATCGGCTTGTCCACGTCGTACGTCGGAACGTTGTGGTCCTCGGTGGCGATGGTCAGGTCAGGACGCCGTACGCCGCGACCGGCCAGCCGGAGACCGTCGAACGCCTGTGGACTGGTCACCTCGTGGACCAGATGGAGGTCGATGTAGAGGAGGTCGGGTTCCCCGTCGGCATGGCGCACGACATGCGCATCCCAGACCTTTTCCGACAACGTCCTACCCATCAGACTCTCCTTTGAGGTTGTGGTGGTCCCGTCCGAGAAACGGTGCGTTCTCGCTCACAGTGCTCTCGATGGGGCGGCAGAAGCGACTTGCGTTCCACGATTCGAGACGGCAATATCGTCTCATGGACAACTCTAGCGGAGTCGGCGTTCTCGACAAAGCAGCCCTTGTGCTGTCCGCCCTCGAGTCCGGGCCGGCGACCCTGGCAGGACTCGTGGCGGCGACCGGGCTGGCCCGTCCGACCGCGCACCGGCTGGCGGTGGCCCTGGAACACCACCGGCTCGTCGGGCGCGACATGCAAGGACGGTTCGTGCTCGGTCCGCGACTGAGCGAGTTGGCCTCCGCGGCCGGTGAGGACCGGCTGCTGGCGACAGCCGGGCCTGTGCTGGCGCGGCTGCGCGACATCACCGGTGAGTCGGCGCAACTGTTCCGCCGCCAGGGTGAGTACCGCGTGTGTGTCGCCGCCGCTGAGCGTCCTTCCGGTCTGCGTGACACCGTCCCCGTCGGCAGTCAGTTGACGATGGCCGCAGGGTCGGCCGCGCAAATACTGCTTGCTTGGGAGGACCCGGAGCGGATGCACCGGGGTCTCCACAACGCAACCTTCAACGCGGCGGCCCTGGCCGGCGTGCGGCGGCGCGGCTGGGCCCACTCGGTGGGCGAGCGCGAGCAGGGCGTCGCGTCCGTGTCGGCCCCGGTCCGGTCGCCCAGCGGCAAGGTCATCGCGGCCGTGTCCGTGTCCGGACCGATCGAGCGCTTGTCCCGTCAGCCCGGGCGGATGCACGCCCCCGCCGTCATGGCCGCCGCCGAGCGGCTGTCCGAGGCCCTGCGCCGCGCCTCGGAATAGTTAGTTCTGGCGAACATTGCCCTCGGGTCCTGATGGGATCACGATGGGTTCGGGTACCGGTACGCCGGGTGCCGGGCCCGTCTAGGGAGGTCTGACATGGTGCGGGATTGGCTCACCGCAGGCTGGAAGATGCTGCTCGTACGTGGCGTGATCGGGGTGATCTTCGGAATTCTGGCGATCGTGTGGCCCATCGACACGGCGATCGCACTCGCTCTGCTGTGGGGCTTCTGGGCCCTGACGGACGGCGTCGGCTCGATCGTCCAGGCCTTTCAGCCGGAGTCGCGCGGCGGTCGGCTCTGGCTGGTCGTGATCGGGGTCATCGCCTTGGTGGCCGCGTTCATCGCGATCACCAGTCCGGGGATGACGGCAACGACCCTGACCTGGATCCTCGGGATCTGGCTGGTCGTCCGTGGTGTCTTCGAGCTCTTCGGTGCCTTCGGCAGCCGCCTGATCATGCCCCGCTGGCTGCTTGTTCTGAACGCGGCCCTGTCGATCCTGCTGGGCGTCCTGTTCGCCTCCAACCCAGGCGCAGGTGCCGTCAGCATCGCCGTCCTCCTCGGCGTCACCGCCATCGTCTGGGGCGTCGTCATGATCGCCGTCGGCCTGTCCGTTCGCCGCGCAATCCCCGCCGGCCCGGCCCACGCGAGCCCCTCGCCCGCCTAACAGCCGCAGGAGGTGTTGGGGATCAGGGTGTAGTCGAGGAGGTGGCGTGCTGGTTCGGACGGGTTGAGGAGCAAGTCGACAGCTTGGTGGGCGGTTTGTTCTATGGGTTGCCGGACGCTGGCCAGGGGTGGGATGGCGACGCTGCACTCGTCGGTGCCGTCGAATCCCATCACTGCCACGTCGTCCGGAACCCGTAGGCCAGCCTCCCAGGCGGCGAAGAGCACTCCGAACGCCTGCTCGTCCGTCGCGCAGTAGATCGCCCGTGGCGGCCGCTTCTGCTGGAACCACGGGCGTACGGCGTCTCTCGCGGCGAACCGTGACACGTCGCAGGCCGCGTACCGGACCGTCACGCGTGGGTGGTCGTGGAGCGCTCGTTCGATGCCGGCCCGGTGTTCCGACGTACCAGGTGATGGTTCGGGACCGGTGACCACGCCGAGGGTCTTGTAGCCGTGAGACAGCAAGTGGTTCGTGGCCGACTCCGCGGCCGCGACGTAGTCGATCGACAACGTCGACACCGTCACGCCGTCGGGTACGGGGTGCAGGGCAACCACCGGCACCCCCGCGGTGGCGAACCGCTGGATCGCCGGCTCGGCCAGCAACGAGACCAGTACGACGCCATCCACCTTGCGCTCGATGAACGACCCGATATGCGCCGCCTCCTGGGCGGGATCCCCCGCCGAGTCGCCGATCAGCAGCAGGTGATCGTGCTTTCGCGCGTAGCTCTCCAGATGCTCGGCGAGCGTGGCGAAGTAGGGATTGCGGACCTGCGGGACGAGCAGACCGAGCGAGTAGGTGCGACCCGCACTCAACGCGCGAGCCACGATGTTGGGCCGGTAGTTCAGCTCGGCCGCTGCCTCCAGGACGCGTCGACGCGTCTCGGCCGACACCGGACGCGGGCCGTTGTTGAAGACGTAGCTGACGACCGCGGTCGACGTACCGGCGCGCTCGGCGACGTCACGTCCGGTGGCCATCGATCTCCCCCAACCCTGCGGACACGATCCGCGCCGTGATCTCCTCCGCCACGACATCGGTCTCGAGGTCGGTGGCGATCCGCACAGTTCCCTCCGGATCGGGGACGAACGTGCTGCGGCCAGCATCCTCCCCGCCGAGGGCGATGTCGATCCGTCCGGGTCCGGAGAACTCGAAGAGCTCGGGCCGCGCCAACGTCAGCACCGCGACCGGGTCGTGCGGGACGTTCCACGTCTCGTTCCAGTACGCCCACCACTGCTCGATGTCCGCGCCGAGCGCCGCACCGAGCCGGCCGGCGGCCCGGATCCGTTGCAGGCGGGCGGTGTCGATACTGATCCGCTGCGTGATCTCCAGTCCCGTCACGGTCGTCGGGATACCCGCGTTCAGCACGGCCTGCGCCGCCACGTCGTCACTGCGGAAGTTGTGCTCGGCACTCGAATCCGGACCGAACGATCCACCCATCACCCACAGGTGCCGGATCGATCGAACGACGTCAGGCGCCGACTCGAGTGCCGTCGCGAGATTGGTGAGCGGCCCGATCGCGATCACGTCCAGCGCACCTGCACGCAACCTGGCCACGAGCCGATCCGGCGCACTGCCGACGCTGATCGTCTCCCGCTCGAGGTCGTCGTGCAGCGTGCCTTCGTGACCCGCCCACCACACCTCGCGTCCGGACAACGGCTTCGCCTCACCCGCGAAGGTGTCGACATCGAGCCCGGCGAGTCCGGCGTACCGGCGGGCTATCCGCGCGCGCAGCCGGGTATCGCCGTACACGGTATGGACCTCGACGAGGTCGAGCTCCGGCGTACCCAGGATCTGGGCGAGTGCCATTGCGTCGTCGACGTCGGAGCCGATGTCGGTATCAAGGATGATCTGGTGCGTCTTGGAATGCATGCTCTCCTCGGCCTACTTGAGACCGCTGCTCGACACGGATTGGATGAAGTACCGCTGGAAGCCGGCGATGACCGCCAGTGGAATGACGGTGAGTACGACGGCGCCCGCGAAGATCAGGCCGTAATCGGCGAAGTTCTGCCCCTGCAGGTTCGACAACGCGACCGGACCGAGCACGTGCTTGGAGTCGGTGCCGATCAGCAACGGCCACACGTAGGACTGCCATTGGAAAAGGAACAGCATCAATCCGGCACCGATCAGCGCGGGCTTCGACAACGGTAGATAGATCCAGCGGAAGACCCCGAACCAGCCGAGCCCGTCGAGCCGCCCGGCCTCCACCAATTCGGCGGGAATCCCCAGGAAGAACTGCCGCAACAGGAAGATCGCCATCCCGTTGCCGATCCCCGGCAGGATCAGTCCGGTGAAGGTGTTCGTGAGGTGCCAGTCCCGGAACATCGTCGACAGCGGAATCGCGATCGCGTCGAACGGCACCAAGAAGCTCAATACGACGACGCCGAAGACCAGACCGCGACCGCGGAAGGTGAATGCCGCCAACCCGAAGGCAGCCGACGCGCACACAGCCAGCCCGACAATGACCGTGATCGCGCTGACCAGAATCGAGTTCAGCGTCGCGCGGCCGATGTCACTGCTGATCAACGCCGAGTAGTTCGCGAGCGTCGGCTTCAGCTCGAAGAACGTCTGCCACCCCAGCGGATTGAGACTGGCGAACGTCTCCGACCCCGGCCGCAGCGAATTCGTCACCACCCACAGCAGCGGCAGGAAGAACAGCACACCGACGACTGCACCGACCGCCGAGATTCCGAACCGGCGAACCATCTCAGTCCTCCCCTCGCAGCAACCGGAACTGCCCGGCCACGATCGCGAGCGTGAGAGCGACCAGTACGACGACCTCCGCCTGCGCGATGTGAATGTCGCCGATCGCATACGCCCGGCTGTAGACGTCGTACATGAGCAGGTTGCTGTTGCCGTTCGGACCGCCCTTGGTGAGGATCTGGACCGGCGCGAACACCAGCAGGTTCGACACCGTGTCCGCCACGAGGACGAACGCCAGTGGTCGACGGACCAAGGGCAACGTGACGGAGATCAACCGTCGCCAGGCCCCGGCTCCGTCGAGTACGGCGGCCTCCCGGATCTCCTCCGGGATCTCTTGGATGCCCGCGATCAGGAACAGCATCCAGTAGCCGACACCGATCCACGACAGCAACACGATCAGCGACGGGAGCACCTGGCTCGACGAGGTCAGGAACGGCTGCGCGGGCAGACCGAGCCGTTCGAGGAAACCGTTGGCCAGCCCATCGGGTCGGTAGATGACACTCCAGATCACCGCCGACACAGCCGGCGGCGTCGCGATCGGCAGAATCACCAGCGTCCGCCACAGCTTGGATCCCGCGGCCTTCTGCGTGAACAACACCGCCAGCAGGAACGCCACGACCACCTGGATCGGATTGACCAGGACAGTAAAGAGGAGGGTGACGCCGACGGACTTCCGGAAGTCCTGGTTCGACAGCAGGTCGGTGTAGTTGCTCAGCCCGGTGAACACCCGGCCGCCGCGCAGCAGGCTCTCGGCATAAAAGCTCTGGACCAACGCGGCTCCGGCCGGGACGATCCGCAGTACGGCGAGGCAGAGCAGCGCGGGTGCCAAGAACGCGAGAGCGATCAGCCCCTGACCGCGCCGATTCACCGGATGGACTTCCACGCCTCGGTCAGCTGGCGGGTCGCCTCCTGCAGCCGGGTGTCGGCGTTGCTGCCGTTGCGGATGTCCGCGAACGCCTTACCCATCACTTCCTCGAACTGGATGTACCCGACGCTGACCGGCCTCGACACCGCCGTGTTGGCGCTCTCGTACGCCGTGATCGCGGCGGCCCCCGCGGTCTTGGCACCGGAGAAGCTGTCCATTGTCGGCAGGTACTCCTTCTGGGCGGCGAGATTGGCCGGGATGATCGTCGTCGTACTGGTGGTCGCCAGGTTGCCGGCCGGATCCAGCGTCGCGAACTCGACGAACTTGCGCGCCATCCCCTGCTGCTTGGAGGCCGGGTTGATACCGAGCGACCACGATCCCGTCGGGGTCACCGGCTTGCCACCCTGGAAGTACGGCATCGGCGCGACACCCCAGTCGATCTTCGAGCTGCCGAAGATCTTCAGGTCCCACGGACCGCCGATGAAGAAGGCGGCATCGCCGTTCGCGAAGACCGGGCCGGTCTGGAAGCCGCCGATCCCGCGGGGCGACAGTCCACTGGCGTAGGTAGCGCCGTACCACTGCATGGCCTTCTTCCAGCCGTCGGTCTCGACAGCCGGAGTCAGCGCGTCGTCGCCGGTGATGCCGGATCCGCCGCCGAGCGATTCGGCCAGCGGCTGCAGCTGGTAGTACGCCTCGGGCTGCTCCATGAACAGGCCGTACTTGATCCCCGCGGCCTGCTTGGCCTTGAGGCCGGCGGCCTGGATCTGCTCCCAGGTCCAGCGCTTGGTCGGATCCGCGGTCGGCGGGGTCACCTGCGCCTTGGCGAGTGCGGTCTTGTTGTAGAAGAGGAACTGGGTCGAGTTCCACATCGGCAGCGACCACAGCTTGTCGCGGAAGTGATTCGTGGCGTACGCCGTCGTACTCATCGAGCTCTTCACCTGCGCGTCGAGGTCGCCGAGGTCGACCAGGAATCCCTTGGCGGCAAGCTGGGAGACCCGCGGCTCGTCGACGGTGTAGACGTCGATGCCGGTGTCCTTCGCGCTCAGCCGCTGCTGCATGGTCGCGTTGAACTGGTCGAACGGGATCTGCGTGTAGGTCACCTTGATACCGGGGTTCTTCGCCTCGAAGGCCGTGATCACCGGCTGGTACGTCTCGGCGTTGTCGGTACCGGTGAACGAGATCGTGCCGGTCTCGGGGCCTTGGTCGGCGGCGGCCGGGGTGTCCGCGGCGTTCGAGGACGAGCCGCCGCAGCCGGCGACGAGCGTCGCGACGGCAACCATCGCGATCGGGAGGAATGCGGTCCGCTTCACGGGGATGCCTTTCGTGGCTCGCGGTAGGTCTAATCGCTTAGACTAAGCGGTTAGAACGGGGCTGTCCAGGAATGACTCCCGGCAGACGACGAAGGCCCTCATCCGGATGGATGAGGGCCTTCGGTTCTCTGGTAGCCCCGACGGGATTCGAACCCGCGCTACCGCCTTGAGAGGGCGGCGTGCTAGGCCGCTACACAACGGGGCCAGAGGTGTGTCGGCCGACCCTTCCGGGCCGGGCAACGAGGTTGAACTCTACCGATTTCCATCGGTGCGGTCCAATCCGCTGGGGTACTAGGACTCGAACCTAGACTAACTGAACCAGAATCAGACGGGCTGCCAATTACCCCATACCCCAAGGCATTTCACTACGGTTCTGACGGCGTCTCCGCCCTCACAACCTGGCTCGAAGAGAGTACCCGAGCGGAGGCCCGGACACCAAAACGGGTCGGCCGCCGCGGGTTGTCACTCCCGTCACACCAGCCTCGTGCCGGGTGGCGACGCCCCGGTCAGTGGCAGCACCGACACGGTCTCGAGTTTGAGGCGCCGCGCGATCAGCAACGCGATCGCACCGAACGCCACGAACTTGACCACGTCGACCGTCACCAGACCCCACGGCGCATCCTTCACACCGAGGCTCGCGCCGACGCTGTCGGTCATGGCCGCGAAGACGAACGTGACCACGTTGTTCGCCGCATGGGCCGCGATCGACGCCTCGAGCCCGCCGGTCCGAATGACCAGGATCGCGGCGACCAGCCCGAACGCGAACCGGTCCAGGAACAACGCCGGGCTCTGCCACGGCCAGATCCCGTGTGCCATCGTGAACAGCAGCGTCGTGACCAGGATCGAGATGATCGAGCTCCGGACCAGCGCTCCGACCGCCTGCAACAGGTAGCCGCGGAAGAAGTACTCCTCCCCCGCAGCCTGGAACGTCGAGGTCAGCATCGTGACCGCGATCACCGCGGCCGCGTCCGGCGCGGCACCACCGCCGTGGCGTTCGGCCCCGGCGAGCTGAATGTTGCCGACCTGGATCACCAGGAGCATCACCAGCTCGAGCGCGATGGCGGCCGCCGCGAACCAGGCCAGCGGACGCCAGCGCAGCCGGCCGACCACCGAGGACAGCAGACCGGGCGCCTGCCGGTTGAGCTTCTGCGCGATCAGCATGCTCAGCGGAATCAGGACGACCAGCGACAGGTTCGTCGCCAGCAAACCGAGCCACGAGATCGTGCCGTCGGGATCCTTCCGGATGCTCTGCTGGATGCCGAGGATGATCAGGCTGGCGATCATCCACCCGACCAGGATCGTCAGCGCCCCGAGGACGACGAAGGCGCGTGGGACATCGGTGTTCCGCAGCAGCCGTTCGTACGTCGGAGCGCCCGCGTCGGTGCGTTCCGGCGCAGTCATGACGCCGTACGGCGGGCCAGCTCGAGCCGGCGCAGAGACTTCTCCCGCCCGAGTAGTTCCAGCGACTCGAACAGCGGCGGCGAGATCCGGCGCCCGGAGATCGCCACCCGGACCGGGCCGAACGCGTTCTTCGGCTTCAGCCCGAGACCGTCGATCAGCGAAGCCCGCAGGGCCGCCTCGATCGCCTCGGTGTTCCACTCGACGTCCGCGAGCGCCTTGGCGGTCGCCTCCAGCACAGTGCCCGCGTCGCCGGTCAGCACCTTCGCCGCGGCGTCCGGGTCGATGGTGAACGTGTCGTCGTCGACGAACAGGAACCCGACCATGTCGACGGACTCGGACAGCGTGTTCATCCGCTCCTGCACCAGCGGTACGGCGGCCTGCAGCAGCGCGATCTGGTCGGCCGACGGCTCGGCCGGGAGCACGCCTGCCTTGGCCAGGAACGGGATCATCCGGGTGCCGAACTCCTCCGGCGGCAGCATCCGCATGTGCGCGGCGTTGATCGCCTCACACTTCTTCGGATCGAACCGCGCCGAGTTCGAGTTCACCTTGCGGATGTCGAAGGCCTCGATCATCTCGGCCATCGTGAACACGTCGCGGTCGTCCGCGATCGACCACCCGAGCAGGGCCAGGTAGTTCAGCAGGCCTTCCGGCAGGAAGCCACGCTCCATGTACTCGCCGAGGCCGGAGCCCTTGTCCCGCTTGGAGAGTCGCTTGTTGCCCTCCCCCATCACGAACGGCAGGTGCCCGAACCGAGGCGTCCGGCCGGAGCCGATGCCGATGTCGGCCAACGCCTCGTACAGAGCGATCTGCCGTGGCGTCGACGGGAGCAGGTCCTCGCCGCGCAGCACGTGGGTGATCTCCATCAGCGCGTCGTCGACCGGGTTCACCAGCGGGTACAGCGGGTACCCGTTCGCGCGGACCAGGACGTAGTCGCCCAGGTTCTCCGGCAGGAACGTGATCTCGCCACGGACCAGGTCGTCGAACACGATCGGCCGGTCCGGCATCCGCAGCCGGACCACGGGACGCCGGCCTTCCTCGACGTACGCCTTGACCTGCTCGTCGGTGAGGACACGGCAATGTCCGTCGTACCCGCTGTGCTCGCCGGCCGTCCGCGCGGCCTCGCGCCGCTGGTCGAGCTCCTCCTGCGAGCAGTAGCAGTGGTACGCCTTGCCCGCGGCGAGCAGCTTGGCGACGACATCGGCGTAGATCTCCATCCGCTCGGACTGCAGGTACGGCCCGAACTCGCCGCCGACCTCGGGACCCTCGTCCCAGAGCAGGCCGAGCCAACGCAGCGAGTCGTAGGTGTACTGGTAGCCCTCGTCGGTGTTGCGGGCCTGGTCGGTGTCCTCGATGCGGAGCACCAGCTTGCCGCCGTAGTGGCGGGCGAAGGCCCAGTTGAACAGGGCACTGCGGATGTTGCCGACGGTCAGCAGCCCGGTCGGCGACGGTGGGAACCGCACCCGGACCTTGCTCGGCTCGAGGTCGCCCAGCACATCGTCACTAGCCCGGTCAGTCACGCACGATCACCTTGTTCGTCAGAGTTCCGATTCCTTCGATGCTGACCGCGACCTCGTCGCCGGGCAGCATCGGGCCGACGCCGGCCGGGGTGCCGGTGAGCACCACGTCGCCGGGCAGCAGGGTGGTGAAGGAGGTGATGTAGGCCAGCACCTCCGGGATGTCGAAGATGAACTGCGACGTCCGCCCGTCCTGCTTCGGCTCGCCGTTCAGCTCGGTCGAGACGCGGATGTCGGCCGGGTCGAGGTCGGTGGTGATCCACGGACCGAGCGGGCAGAACGTGTCGTACCCCTTCGCCCGGGCCCACTGCCCGTCGCTCTTCTGCAGATCCCGCGCGGTCACGTCGTTCGCGATCGTGTAGCCGAAGATCACTTCCTCGGCCCGCTCCTTGGGCAGATCGCGGCAGATCCGGCCAATGATGATCGCGAGCTCACCCTCGAAGTTCAGGTCGTTGGTCTGCTCCGGGTAGACGATGCCGTCCCGCGGGCCGATCACGCTCGTGTTCGGCTTCAGGAAGATCAACGGCTCCTTGGGGACCTCGTTGCCCAGCTCCTGCGCGTGCGCGGCGTAGTTGCGGCCGACGCAGACCACCTTGCTGCGCGGGATCACCGGCGCGAGCAGCCGGACGTCGGCCAGTTGCAGCTGTTCGCCGGTGAACTGGACCGGTCGGTAGAGCGGATCCGAGTCGAGCACAGCGACGGTCCCGACGAGACCCTCGGGGTCGTCGGTCTCGACAACGCCGTACTTCGGTTCGTCGTCGACGGAGAATCTGGCGATACGCACGGGCCGAGCCTACCGTCGGCGTCGAATGAGACAGTTATCCGGTGACAACTGATCTCCGCCTGGCCCGTCCCGACGAGTACGACGCGGTCGGCGAGCTGACCGTGGACGCCTATTCGCACGACGGTTTCGTCCGGGGTGAGTATGCGAAGACTCTCCGTGCCGCGGCCGATCGGGCCGCGAAAGCCGAGCTGTGGGTCGCGGCCGACTCGTCCGGGCTGCTTGGCACTGTTACTTACTGTCCGCCTGGCTCTGTGTACCGAGAGATCGGGCTGGACGACGAGGGCGAGTTCCGGATGCTCGGGGTTGCCGGACGCGCGCGCGGGCTGGGGATCGGCACGGCGTTGAGCGTGCAATGCATCGACCGGACACGGGAGTTGGGTCTCGGCCGGGTGGTCCTGTGCAGCGCGGTCTACATGAAGACGGCCCACCGCATGTACGAACGGCTCGGCTTCACCCGCCTCCCCGAACGCGATTGGTCCCCCATCGCCGGCGTCGACCTGTGGGCCTTCGCCCTGGACCTGTGACTACTGCACCCGCCTCCCCGGTCCTCGTCGCGCTCGAGCCCGCCGAGTGGCGGAGCCTGGCCGCCGCGCACGCGACTCGCGTCGACGCTTTGACCGCGGGTCATCTCGCCCGCAAGCAGCGGCGCGAGAAACATCCCGTCGAGGACTTCCTCTTCACCTACTACCCGACCCGGCCGAACCAGCTCCGCAGCTGGCACCCCGGCCCGGGCGTGCGGCTGCTCTCCGCGGTCCAGTACGACGGGCGCCGGGGATACGTCTTTGCCGACGGCGCCGCCATCCTGGATCCGGCCGAGATCTCGCGGCGGGCGGACAGCATCCGGTGGATCCGCCGGTTGTTGGCCGCGACGCTGGATCGCCAACCACAGTTCGGTTGTTTCGGGCTGCACGAATGGGCGATGGTCTACCGGGCTTCCGCCGTACGGCATGAGAAGTGGCCCCTGCGATTGGGTGCCGCGGGCACCGATCAGGTGGTCGAGTCGCACAAGATCGCGTGCTCCCACTTCGACGCGTTCCGCTTCTTCACCGCCGACGCCCGCCCGCTGAACGTGCTGCAGCCGACCCGCGAGTCCCAACCGTCCATGGAACAAGGCGGCTGCCTGCACGCCAACATGGACCTCTACAAGTGGGCCGGCAAACTGATGCCGTTCGTCCCGAGCTCGTTGCTCCTGGACTGCTTCGAGCTGGCCCGCGACATCCGCACCCTCGACATGCGCGCCTCGCCGTACGACCTCGCGGCCTTGGGCTACGAGCCGGTCCCGATCGAAACGCCGGCCGGCAAAGCCGAGTACGCCGCCGCCCAACGAACCTTCGCCGACCGCGCCCGCCCGCTCCGCCACCAACTCGTATCCCTCTGCGACGAGCTCCTCGGCTAACCTCACCCCATGGGAAAGATCGTCGCCATCGCCTTCGGCATCCTCGTGCTGGCCATCGGCGCGATCTGGACGTTCCAAGGCCTCGGCTACCTCAAAGGCAGCTCCATGACCGGCAGCTCCTTCTGGGCCATCGTCGGCCCCATCGTCGCCGCTGCCGGAGTCTCCATCCTCTACGTAGCCTTCCGAGGCCCCCGCAAACGCTGAGCCCCGCCTTGCAACCTCCGTCGAATCCAGTCCGCCGAGGCTGACCGCCAGGTCAGCGCCCGGCCAGCACGTCGGAGGTTGTCAGGACCGCGTCGAGTAGGCCCGGGAAGCAGGCATCGAGGTCGTCGCGACGGAGGGCCAGAATGCGTTGGGCGCCGTGGATGCGTTCGCTGATCACCCCGGCCTCGCGCAGGATCTTCTGATGGTGCGAGAACGTCGAGCGGCTGATCGTCAGGCCGGCCGCGTGGTAGAGCTCGTTGCACGGTGAGCTGTCCATCCCCGCCAGCGTCCTGACCGCCGCGAGCCGCGCAGGATCCCCGAGCGCCGTGAGCACCTTGGGCAGGCGGAACTCCGCCACGGGCAGGTTTCTGTCGCCGATGACCTCGCTGTTCATACCTCCACCTTAGTTCGATACCCATCAACGGTCGACGCTTGTCAACCGTCGATGATCATCGTACTGTTCGATAATCATCGACATGATCGATGAGTCTCGACGGATGGAGACACGGATGCTCGGCACCCGGAACCGGCTGATGCTGCCGGTGCTCCTCGGCGCGTTCTTCATGTACGGATTCGACGGCAACGTGGTCAACGTCGCCTTGCCGGCGCTGCGTCACGACCTCGGCGCCGGACCGGCCGCCCTGGAGCTGGTCGTCGGCGCGTACGTCTTCGCGTACGCCGCGGGCGTCGTGACCGGCGGCCGACTGGGAGACCTCTTCGGCCACCGCCGGGTCTTCCTGCTAGGGATCGCCGGTTTCTCCGTGGCATCCGGACTCTGCGCAGCGGCACTGACGCCGTCCGAACTGGTCGCGGCTCGCTTCGCGCAAGGGCTGGCCGCGGCCGCGATGGTTCCTCAGGTCCTCGCGCTGATCACCGCTCACTACGAGGCCGGCGAACGGGCTCGACCGCTGGCGTGGTTCGCGAGCATCGGCGGCATCAGCGGAATCTGCGGCCAGATCCTCGGAGGGCTGTTGCTGGTGGGCTACGGCTGGCGGCCGGTCTTCCTGGTCAACCTGCCAATCGGTGCGGTCCTCCTCCTCGCCGCCCGGCGAGTCCTGCCGACGACCGATCCACGCCGACACACGTCGCTCGACGGCATCGGCGTACTGGCCGTCTCCGGCTCGCTCGCGCTGGCCTTGGTACCGCTGATCATCGGCCGCGCCGTCGGTTGGCCGGCGTGGGCGTGGATCCTGCTGATCGCTTCGGTGCCGGCGATGTCGGCCGCACTGGCCTGGGAGCGCCGACTGGCCCGCACCGGCCGAGCGCCGCTCGTCGACCTCGGCCTGTTCGCCAACCACGGCTTCGGGTTGGGTCTCGCGGTCAACGCGGCCTTCATGGTCGCGTTCGGCAGCTCGATCTTCGTGCTGAGCCTGACGTTGCAGGACGGCCTGGGCCTGACCGCACTACAAGCCGGCGCGGCCTTCCTGCCGATGGCCGTGCTCGCCATCGCCGCTGCGCTCCTCAGCCGCCGGCTGCTCGCTCGAGCGGGAACCCGCATCCTGGTGGCGGGCGGCCTGATCAGCGCAGCCGGAACCCTCCTGGAAGCCGTCGCCCTCCAAACCCTGGGCGGCCACATCACCGCCTGGTGGCTGATCGCCGCCTTCGCCATCATCGGCCTGGGCAACGGCCTCATCCTGCCGTCCCTCATCGGTACGCCGATGACCCACGTACGCCCCACCCAGTCCGGCGCAGCCGCCGGCCTCCTCTCCACCACCCAACAGTTCGCCAACGTCACCGGCATCGCGATCATCGGCACCGCCTTCTTCGCCGCCCTAGGTCCTCACACAGACCGAGCCCACTACGCAACCGCCGCCACAACCGCCACGTGGTCCACCCTGACCGTCATGCTCATCCTCGTAGCCCTCATAACCCTCCTCACCAAAACCCCCACCGCCCCGACCCCCAACCCCCTCGCCACAACCAAAGCCCCTTAGGCCCACCGGCGGGGACGCCTGTCAGCCGGCGCGGCGCCGGCGGGACGCCCCTCGGCCGGCGCGGCCCGCGCATCCAGCCCAAGCGCACGACGCGCGTCGTCGCCTGCCGGTGCGGGAACGGCCCCGCTTACTCGTCGGGGAGGTTGCCGTAGGAGATGTCTTTGGTTTGATCGAAGGTGTTGCCGTCGGGGTGGTGGAGGTGGGGATGACCCGAGTCGGTGTCCAGGTCGAAGTCGACTTCTTCTTCGGCCTTCGTGACGTCTTCGGTTGCCTCGTGGTGGCGGTGTGGGAGGTGTTCGCCGAGTGTGCAGCAGGCCTGACTGCTCGTCCTGCGGCTCGGTGTCGGTCATCGCCAGTCCTTCCGTGTCGGCCGGTGTGTGACATTGGTGCACAGTCCGGGCAGGATGCTGATTCTGCCGCGTTTCGATGGCGCGTGGTGAACGGTCGCAGGGTTACTTGGACGCCACCCTTGTTCAAGGTTGAGAACTAAGCTTGAATAAGGGTATGGCACGGGTCGAGTTGCATCGGTGGCCTGGGCACCCGGACGGGTTCACCCGGGCGGAGCGGCTGGGCGGGTCGTACGAGCTGTACTTCCCGGACCCACTCGTCGGCCGCGAGTTCGACCTGAGCGACGACGTCCTCGCCGCGCTGGAAGACGCCGCCGGCGATCTGGCCCGGCTGGACGCGACCGCCGCGGTCCTGACGAACAGCGAGGCGCTCGCGCGGCTCCTCCTGCGCGCCGAAGCCGTCGGGTCGTCGCAGATCGAGGGTCTCGTGGTCGGCGCGCGCCGACTACTCAAGGCCGACGTACTCCGCGATCGCACCACCAGCGGGCCTGGTGATCTAACCGCCGAGGAGGTGCTCGGCGCGGTCGACGCGATGACGTGGGTGACGGAGTCCGTCCAGGCCGGCGACAAGCTCGAGCTCGACCACTTGCTCGAGGCGCACCGCCGGCTGATGGCACAGTCCCCGACACCAGAGTTCGGTGGGAAGGTCCGCTACCTGCAGAACTGGATCGGTGGCCGCTCTCCCGCCGAGGCGTACTACGTCCCACCGCCGGCCCAGCTGGTCCCTGACCTCCTGACCGACCTGATGACGTTCGTCCGCCAGTCCCCGCTGCCCGTGCTCGCCAAGACCGCGATCGCCCACGCGCAGATCGAGACCATCCATCCATTTGCCGATGGCAACGGTCGGACCGGGCGTGCCCTGATCCACATGATCCTGCGGGCCGACGGACTCGTCTCACGAACCGTGCCACCGGTGTCGCTGTCGCTCGCCACCCACGCCGCGCAGTACGTCGAGGCACTCACCGCCTTCCGGTACGTCGGACGCCCGACCACGACCAAGGCCCGCACGGCCGCGAATCCGTGGCTCCGGTTGTTCGCCATGGCCTGCAGCCACGCCACCGCGGAGGCGGCCCGCTTCGAACAGACCGCGACCGATCTCAAGACCGCGTGGCGCGACCGAGCGGCTCCAGTCCGGGCCGGATCCGCGGTCGACCTGCTGATCGAGTCGCTGCCGGCGGCGCCCGTACTGACGCTCGCGGCCGCCGCGCAGCTCATCGACCGATCTCAGCAAGCCGCCAACCAAGGGCTTGCGCGATTGGTCGAAACGAGGGTCCTGCGCGAAGTCACCGACGGGCGCCGCAACCGTGTCTACGAAGCCCCCGAGCTGATCGACGCCTTCACCCTGCTCGAACGCCGCTTCGCCAGCCCGGCCGCCGATACGCGCATCGAACCGCCTAGCAGACCAGTCCCGTCGAGGCCAGAACCAACACACCATCCGCATTGACTTTCCCCTTCCCGTCAGGACATGATTCGAACACATGTTCGATCGCGTCGCCAAATAGGGACGCCCGGACGGTGAGCTCAATCATTGAGACGGGGAGCGTGAGGACCGTGATGCCGGAGCCGTTCGACTGGGACATCCTGCACCGCCCATCCGCGATGGCGATGGTGCGCGGCCAGCTCGGCTTCAGCTGGATGGTGTTGTCCGGTCGACTCGCCCAACTGACCGACGAGCAGTACTTCTGGCGTCCGAGCAGCGAGGCCCTGACCGTCGTACGACGGCAATACGCCGGCCGGTTCCGATCACTGGGGACCGGCGAGTGGGTGGCGCAGTGGCCGGACGAACCGGACCATCGCGGTCCTCGCACGATCGCCTGGCTGATCGCCCACCTGACCGAGACCTTCTTCGAGCGCTGGGAGTGGACCTTCGGCGCCAGCCGGCAGGGACGTGCCGACATCACGCTGCACGGCAACGCGCGGGATGCGGTCGCCTGGCTGACCCATTGGGTCGATGCGTGGCAGGAATCGATCGCCGCCCTCGACGAGGATCAGGCGATGACGGTCGGCCTCAGCCAGGCGACCGAGTTGGACGCGGGCGAGCCGTTCGGGCACGTCGTCCTCAGGCTGAATCGCGAGCTGATTCATCACGGCTCGGAGATCATGACGCTGCAGGATCTGTATGCGGTCGCCGCGTGAGGACCCGCCCCAGGAGCGACCCCTGGACCGACCGGCGGCGCGACACGCCGCGACACGCGCGGCTCGGCGTGGCGATGCCGGGAATTGTCGGCGCGAGGTCCTAGCATCACTAGTGCTGGTGGTTCGGAGTGGTCGGCACCACAACATGTGGGTCATTCCGAGGCAACAGGGGAATCCGGTGAAACTCCGGAGCTGCCCCGCAACGGTGAGCGGAGACCCTCCGCGAGTCCGGATACCTGCCACCGGCGCGCGCACCGCCGGTGCGCGCGGTCCGAGACCTCGCGGGTGGGTCGCAGGGCGTGACGGCAGTGTTCCCGGCCGGTTCGGCCGTGACGCCGTGCGCCTGCCCGCGCACTGGTCGAGGACCTCCGTGACTTCCGTGGAGAGAGCACCTGTGACCATCGCTTCGTCCTCCCGTGCCGCCGATCAGGCCGGCCCGGATTCCTGGGCAGACCTGTCGACCGAGCTGACCGTCGTCCGCCGCGACGGCAGCAGCACCCCGTTCGACCCGACCAAGATCTCGGTCGCCATGAGCAAGGCGTTCCTCGCCGTCGAGGGCGCCGAGGCCGGCGCCACCCACCGTGTCCGTGACCTGGTCGCCGACCTGACCGGCCGGGTCGTGGGTGCCCTGACCAGCCGCGGCGACGCCCGTCGCAGCGTCCAGGTCGAGGACATCCAGGACCAGGTCGAGCTGGCGCTCATGCGTGCCGGTGAGCATCAGGTCGCCCGTGCATATGTCCTGTACCGCGAGGAGCGGACCAAGGCCCGCACCCCAGCCGATCCGGCCGGCATCACCGAGAAGCCGGCGCTGACCGTCCGCGCGGCCGACGGCACCCGGACGCCGCTCGACGTCGACCGGTTGCGCGTCATTGTCGGCGAGGCGGCGGAGGGCCTCGACTCGGTCGACCCCGAGCTGATCCTGAACGAGACCCTCGGCTCCTGCTACGACGGCATCGCGCAGCACGAGGTCGAGCTCGCGCTCGTGATGGCCGCCCGGTCGTACGTCGAGACCGAGCCGCAGTACAGCTTCGCAGCCTCCCGGCTGCTGCAGGACCAGATCCGGCGCGAGGCCCTCGGCCGCGTGCACGGCGAGGCTCGGCAGGCCAGCCAGGCCGACATGACCGAGGCGTACGTCGACTACTTCCCGCGCTACATCCAGGTCGGTGTCGAGGCTGGGCACCTGGACCCCGAGCTCGCGACGTTCGACCTGGACCGGCTCGCCGCCGCGATCCGCCCCGAGCGCGACCTGAACTTCACCTTCCTCGCCCTGCAGACGCTCTACGACCGCTACCTGCTCCACATCGACAAGGTCCGGTTCGAGCTCCCGCAGGCGTTCTTCCTCCGCGTCGCGATGGGGATGGCACTACGCGAGGACGACCGGGAGGCACGCGCGATCCAGTTCTACGAGCTGCTCAGCTCGTTCCGCTTCATGTCGTCGACGCCGACGCTGTTCAACGCCGGTACGACGCGACCGCAGCTGTCGTCGTGCTTCCTCACCACGGTCGAGGACGATCTGTCCGGCATCTTCAACGGCATCCGCAACAACGCACTGCTCGCGAAGTACTCCGGTGGACTCGGCAACGACTGGACTCCGGTCCGCGGCATCGGTGCGCACATCCGCGGCACCAACGGCGAGTCGCAGGGCGTCGTCCCCTTCCTCAAAGTTGCCAACGACACTGCCGTAGCAGTCAATCAAGGAGGAAGACGTAAGGGCGCGGTTTGTGCGTATCTGGAGACCTGGCACGTCGATATCGAGGAGTTTCTCGACCTGCGGAAGAACACCGGCGACGAGCGTCGTCGTACGCACGACATGAACACGGCGAACTGGGTGCCGGACCTGTTCCTGCAGCGTGTCGAGGCCGGTGGCGACTGGACCCTCTTCTCGCCGAACGAGGTCCCGGACCTGCACGACCTGTACGGCGAAGCGTTTGCGACCGCGTACACCGCGTACGAGGCGGCTGCCGACCGTGGCGAGATCCGGGTCTTCAAGCGGGTGAAGGCAGTCGACCTGTGGCGCCGGATGCTGACCGTGCTGTTCGAGACCGGGCACCCGTGGATCACGTTCAAGGACGCGTGCAACCTGCGTTCGCCGCAGCAGCACGACGGCGTCGTCCACTCGTCGAACCTGTGCACCGAGATCACCCTCAACACGACGGTCGACGAGACCGCGGTCTGCAACCTGGGCTCGGTCAACCTTGTCGCGCACCTGACCGAGGACGGTCTGGACGCGGACCTGCTCCGCGACACGGTGAAGACCGCGGTCCGGATGCTCGACAACGTCATCGACGTGAACTTCTACACCACCCCCGAGTCGGAGCGGGCCAACCAGCGCCACCGCCCGGTCGGCCTCGGCCTGATGGGCTTCGCCGACGCGCTGTTCTCGCTGCGGATCCCGTACTCGTCGGATGCTGCGGTCGAGTTCGCGGACAGCTCGATGGAGCAGATCAGCTACCACGCGATCGAGGCGTCCAGTGACCTGGCCGGCGAGCGCGGCACCTACTCGACGTACGACGGTTCGCTCTGGAGTCAAGGGATCCTGCCGATCGACTCGCTCGAGCTGCTCAAGAGCGCACGCGGCGGTGACGTGATCGTTGACGAGGGCAAGCAGCTCGACTGGGACGTGCTGCGGCAGAAGGTGCTGCGCGACGGCATGCGCAACTCGAACGTGATGGCGATCGCGCCGACCGCGACGATCTCCAACATCTGCGGTGTGAGCCAGTCGATCGAGCCCGCGTACTCCAACCTGTTCGTGAAGTCGAACATGTCCGGTGAGTTCACCGTCGCGAATCCGTACCTCGTCGCCGACCTCAAGGCGCGCGGGCTGTGGGACCAGGTGATGGTGTCCGACCTGAAGTACCACGACGGCGTCCTGGCCGGCATCGAGCGGATCCCGGCCGACCTGCGCGAGCTGTATGCGACCGCGTTCGAGATCGACCCATTGTGGCTGGTGAAGGCCGCATCGCGCCGGCAGAAGTGGATCGACCAGGCCCAATCGCTGAACCTCTACATGGCGGCCCCGTCGGGTCGCGCGCTCGACGAGCTGTACCGGTCCGCGTGGCGGTACGGCCTCAAGACGACGTACTACCTGCGTTCGCAGTCGGCGACGCATGTGGAGAAGTCGACACTGAAGGGGACCGACGGCCGGCTGAACGCCGTACCCGTGTCAGTGCCCGTAGCAGTGCCCGCTCCCCCGGTGCCGGTCGACCTGCCCCTGCCCGAGCCGACCGGAGCCGTCTGCTCCATCGACGATCCCGATTGCGAGGCCTGCCAGTGACGACCACCGGACTGGGTGAGATCACCGTCGGCGCCTCGCGCGTCGAGGTCACCGACAAGGCGATGATCAACGCACGCGCCGACGTCAACCAACTGCTGCCGTTGAAGTACCAGTGGGCCTGGGACAAATACCTTGCCGCCTGCAACAACCACTGGATGCCGACCGAGGTGTCGATGCAGGCCGACATCTCGCTGTGGAAGTCACGCGACGGTCTGACCGAGGACGAGCGGCTGATGCTGAAGCGCAACCTCGGCTTCTTCGCGACCGCGGAGTCCCTGGTCGCGAACAACATCGTCCTGGCCGTCTACCGACAGCTCACCAACCCCGAGTGCCGGCAGTATCTGTTGCGCCAGGCGTTCGAGGAGGCCGTGCACACGCACACCTTCCAGTACATCTGTACCTCGCTCGGCCTGGACGAGGGCGAGTTGTTCAACATGTACCGCGAGGTTCCGTCGATCTCGGACAAGGACGCCTGGGCACTGAAATACACCCAGCACCTGGAGGATCCCGATTTCCGGACCGGTACGCCGGAGTCCGACACCGCGTTCCTGCGTGACCTGATCGCGTTCTACGTGGTCTTCGAGGGGATGTGGTTCTACACCGGGTTCGCGCAGATCCTCTCGCTCGGCCGGCGGAACAAGATGGTCGGTATCGCCGAGCAGTATCAGTACATCCTGCGCGACGAGTCGATCCACCTGAACTTCGGCATCGACTGCATCAACCAGATCAAGCAGGAGAATCCGCACCTGTGGACGGCCGACTTCCAGGCCGAGGTCCGGCAGATGCTCACCGAGGCGTGCGAACTGGAGGTCGCGTACGGGCGCTCGACCATGCCGAACGGGATGCTCGGCCTCACCGCGGAGCTGTGTGAGCAGTACATGCACTTCATCACCGACCGTCGCGCCGAGCAGATCGGGATCGCGCCGATCTTCGGCGAGACCCGGAACCCGTTCGGCTGGATGTCAGAGGTGATGGACCTCAAGAAGGAGAAGAACTTCTTCGAAACCCGAGTGATCGAATACCAGTCCTCCAGCGGCCTGAGCTGGGAGTGACCCGACGCAGGGGCCGCGGGGACAACTCCCCCGCGGCTCCTGCTCAGCCCGCCGTCAGCCCACCATCAGCCCAGCCGCCAGCCTGCGGTCAGCCCAGCCGTCAGTGGCCGGCTGCGGCGGCCGGGGCGTTCTTGCGGATGAACTCGAGCGCGGTCCGCGCGACCTCTTCCCAGCCGTGGTCGATGACCAACGAGTGCCCGCGCCCCGGGATCTCGGCGAACTCGGTGACCGCCTGGTTCTTGCTGTGCTTCTTGTACGCCGCGTGCGAGATGGCGTGCGGGACCGTGTGGTCCTTCTCGCCGGAGATGATCAGGATCGGCCCGCGGTCCTCGGCGGTGAAGTCGACCTTCGTCTCGCTGAACGGATTGAGGTTCGCGACCGCGGCCTGGAAGATCGGTACGCCGGACGCCGCGACGTGGAACTCGTCGTACAACTGGCGGGCTTCGGCCTCGTCGAGGGCGTTGGCCCAGCCGTAGCTGAACTCGTCGAAGGTCAGCGTGACCGCCCGGCGCGCGTTCGCCGGGTTCCCCAGGACCGGCGAGCCGGACTTCAGCGCCGACGGCGGCAGCGGCAGCACACCCCGGCCCGGCGCGGGGTCGATCGACACCGTCACCGCCGACACTCCTTCGCCCGCGAGCTTCTGCACGATCAGCCCACCGAAGGAGTGGCCGACGATCGCAGGCTTGGTCTGGAGCCGGCCGATCGCGTCAAGGTAGTGGTCGGTGACGGCCTGGACCATCTTGTGCGCGAACACCTCAGGATGCTCGCGCGCCTCGGCCACGGTCTCCGGGTCGTCCGGCCAACCGGGGGCAATAGTGCTGTAGCCGTTCTCCTCGAACAGCCGGCGCCAACGGTCCCAACTGCTCGACAGCAACCACAGACCGTGGACGAAGACCACGGTCTGCCGACCGGATGCATTGGCCTCGTCGATCTCGGACTGTTCGCGATCGGTGAGCGACATACTGCCTCCTCAGGCTGAGCTACCGACGACGATAGCCAGCAACTGCCGCCGCGCACATCGTCCCGGCTGACAAAGGTGCTCGGCCCAGTCGCTCAGCCCAGCAGGTTGATGATGTCTGCGGTGGCGCCGGTTTCGCCGAGGCGCGGGAAGATGCGGGTCAGCGAGTGTTCGTGGGAGTCGGCGGAGAGGTCGGTCATGGCGTCGGTTGCCAGGGTTACGTGGTAGCCGTGCTCGAAGGCTGCGCGGGCGGTCGACTCGACACCGATGCTCGTCGCGACGCCGGTCAGGACGATCTGGGTAATGCCGCGGCGGCGCAGGTGGACGTCGAGATCGGTGCCGTGGAACGCGCCCCAGTTCCGCTTGGTGACGATGATGTCGTCGGAGTGACCGGCCAGCCGGTCGACGATCTCGGATCCGTTGGCGGGCGGTGTCGCGGTCGAACTCATTTGCTGTTCGGTCCGCCCGGTCGGCCGGTCCGATCCGTCGGCGCTGAAGCTGACCCGGACGAGCACGACGGGGAGGTTGCGCTTGTGGAAGGCGTCGACGAGCTCCGCCGTACGCTCGATCACGTCAGCGGTCGAATGCGGTTCGCCGGGGAGCGCGGCGACGGCGTTCTGCAGGTCGATGACCACGAGCGCGGTCTTCGGGTCAAGAGTGGTGACGGGCACGACAGAACCTCTCAGTTGGGGTGGGTGGAGCCGATCCGGACCAGCGATCGGTCCAGGACCGTGACCAGCACGAGCAGACAGGCAAGCGCGAGCAGGAACAACGAAAGCTCGTGCAGGCCGGCCGTGGTAGCACCGTGCCGGAAGAACTGGGCATTCGCCGCGGCAGCGATCAGGGCACCGAGGTACCCGCACGTCCGCAGCAGGCCGGCCGACGATCCGATCCGGGCCGGATCCGCCTGGTGATACAGGGCGTTCTGGTTGGCGAGCGCGCTCAGGCCCTGGGACAGGCCGGCCAGGGCACCGACCAGCGCCAGCAGGACGAACGCGGTCCGCCCGTCGACGAACTGTGGTGCAACCGCGGCCGCCACGAGGAAGATGCTCCCGGCAATGAGTTTGCCCCGGACCTTGGCCCGGCGGCCGGTGATCGCGATGATCACGACAGCGCTGACGGACAACGGCAGCATCAGCAGTCCAGTGGACGCGGCGCCCAGTCCGCGCCCCTCCTCGAGCCATTGCGGAAAGGCGTAGAGGAAGGCATACGAACCAACCATCGACAGCACTTGGCGGACGTACGTCGCGATCAGCGCAACGTTCCCACCCAGTACGTGCAGATCGATGAACGGCTCGACCACACGCAATTGCACGCGGACGAACGCCGTTCCGATGACAACTGTGAGCACCACCAGGTACCAGTGCGAGACCCGCGGCTGCATCAGGAACAACATCAGCGAGACCAGCGTCGCGGTGAACAGGACGACGCCTGGGTAATCCAGCCGCCCGGCAGCGCGACTGTGCGGACGCACCGGCAGCCACAGCATGCCGAGGATCACACAGATCACCGACAACGGAACGTTGATGGTGAAGATGAGATGCCAGCCGCCGAGGCCGATCAGCAGGCCACCGAGGGTCGGCCCGATCACCGCGATCACCTGGTTGGAGATCGACAGGAGGCTCAGGATCCCGGCTGGGGTGCTCATTCTGGTCCGGTCGGCCTCGCTGCGGATGAGCGACATCGAGGCCGGGTACGCCGCCGACGTCCCGAACCCGAGTAACACCCGGGACACGATGAGTACGCCGAGACTCGGAGCCAGCGCACCCATCAGGCCCGCGATGCCGACCACCGCCGTACCGATCAGGTAGAGCGGACGCGGGCCGTAGAGGTCGACCAGGCGACCGGCGACCGGCTGGCCGACGGCTGTCGCGAGGTAGAGGCCGGTGACCAGCCACGCCGTCTGCGACGGAGGTACGCCGAAGGTCGCGCCGATCGGAATCAGCGCGACGGCGAGCATCGACGAGTTGATCGGGTTGAGGATCCCGCCGATCACCATCGGCGCGATCAGCCGGCGATCGAACTTCGCCGGGTCTGGCGTCACCGGGAGGTCGCCGCCTCGAGCGCGCGATCCACCAGAGCCAACGCCGTCAAGATCGTCTGGCGCTCGTCCTCGGTGCAGTGATCCTGCAGAGTCTGGCCGAGCCACTCCTGCTGAACCTTACGGTCGCCCTGGATGCGATGCCGACCGGCGGTGGTCAGCGAGACCACCTGCCGGCGACCGTCCTGCGGATCCGGGTGGCGCTGGATCAGGTCCGCCGCGCGCAGAGCGGCAAGGATCGCGGCCATCGACTGCGGCCGGACCCGCTCGGCGGTCGCCAACTCGCTGGCCGACGCCGGCCCGCCCTTGTCGATCCGGCTCAGCACCGACGACTGCGAGGGCGTGAGGTCGTCCTGCTCGGCCAGCTCCTTCAGCCGCCGCTTGGTCCGCCCGAACACGACGCGCAGCTGATTGGCCGCTTGTACCGCCGAGGCAGAGATCATGCAGCCAACATAAACCCATCAGTCCAAACTGTCCAGCTTCGGCTGATCAGTTCAGACTGACGAATAGCTCACCTCAAGGACGCCGATGACCTTGTCCAGCCGGGCCGCGACCCGGCCTGCGTCGAAGCCCGCACCGGCGACCACGATCCGCAGGGTGCGCTCGTCCAGGGACAGCGCCAGCTCGCGAACGTCGTACGGATTGAGCTGGACGGCGATCCGGGCCAGCAGGCCGCAGGTCTCGACGACCTCGGCGGTGAAGACGGTGGCAGCGGGCGCCGGCGCGACGGCCAGCGCCGTCTCCACAGCGGAATTGACAGCGGGATTCACGGCAGGGGTCACGGTCAGGGCGCTCATCGGACGACCTCCTTGTGGCGCAGGAGGCCGAAGGTGAAGCCGTCGACGAGGGCCTCCCACGATGCCTCGACGATGTTGTGCCCGACCCCGACCGTCACCCACGAACCCTCGCCGTCCGCGGTCTCGATCAGCACTCTGATCACCGCGTCCGTCCCGTGGCCCTGGTCGAGGATGCGGACCTTGTAGTCGACCAGCTCGAACTTGTTCACGGCCGGGTAGGCGCGCTCGATCGCCGTCCGCAGCGCGTGGTCCAGCGCGTTCACCGGGCCGTTGCCCTCGCCCGTGACGATCTCGCGCTCGCCGCCCGCGACGAGCTTCACGGTGGATTCGGAGACGGCCTCGCCGTCGGCGCGGGACTCGGTGATCACGCGCCACGACTCGACGTCGAAGAAGCTGACCCGCCGGCCGGTGACCTCTTCCATCAGCAGGAGTTCGAACGACGCATCCGCGGCTTCGAACGTGTAGCCGCGCGCTTCCATCTCCTTCACCCGGTCCGCGACCCGGGTGACCAGCTCGCGGTCGTTGCCGAGATCGAACCCGAGCTCGCGGCCTTTGAGCTCGATACTCGCCCGGCCGGCCATCTCGGAGACGAGCATCCGCATGTCGTTGCCGACCAGGCCCGGATCCGTGTGCTGGTAGAGGTCGGGATCCACCTTGATGGCGCTGGCGTGCAGGCCCGCCTTGTGGGCGAACGCGGACACACCGACGTACGGCTGCCGGGTCGACGGCGGCACGTTCGTCACTTCGGCGATCGCATGCGCGATCCGGAACGACTCGGCGAGCTTGCCGGCCGGGAGCAGCTCCAGCTCCCGCTTCAGCTCGAGGTTGGCCACGATCGCCAGCAGGTCGGCGTTGCCGGTGCGTTCGCCGTACCCGTTGATCGTGCCCTGGACATGCGTGACGCCGGCCTCGACAGCGGCGATCGTGTTCGCCACCGCGCAGCCGGCGTCGTTGTGGCAGTGGATGCCGAGCCGGGCACCCGTGGACTCGAGGACGTCGCGGACGATGTCCTGGAGCTCCCGGGGAAGTGTGCCGCCGTTGGTGTCGCACAAGGCGACCACGTCCGCGCCGGACTCGACGGCTACCCGTACCACCTCGAGGGCGTAGGCGCGGTTGGCGCGGTAGCCGTCGAAGAAGTGCTCGGTGTCGAGGAAGACCCGTTGACCGCTGCCGGTGAGGTGCTGGACCGTGTCGGCGACCATCCGGAGGTTCTCGTCGAGTGTCGTCCGGAGGGCTCGTTCGACGTGCGCGTCGTGGCTCTTGGCAACGAGTGTGACGACGGCGGCGCCGGAGTCGCGGAGCGCGGCGACCTGTGGGTCGTCGGCCGCGGACGACCCGGGCTTGCGGGTCGCGCCGAACGCGGCGAAGGTCGCCGTCTTCAAATGCAGCTCGGTCCGGGCCCGCTCGAAGAATTCGGTGTCCTTGGGCACAGCGCCCGGCCAACCGCCCTCGATGAACCCCACACCCAAGTCGTCCAGGTGCTGCGCAATGGCAATCTTGTCGGCCACCGACAACGCCAGACCCTCCTGCTGCGCGCCGTCGCGCAGAGTCGTGTCATAGACGTGGAACTCGTCCGAGATGCTCATAGTCGGCCTTCCGGTGGGGGCTCGCGGCAAACAAAAAACCTCCCGCATGGTGCGAGAGGTCTGCGCGCTCAGGTACTGCTGGCTGAGCGCGCCTAGGGAATAATCACCCGGTAGATCTTCATGACATTTCGCAGTCTGCCACACAATGTCCACACCGTGGCGAGAATGTCTCGCATCACGAACATTCAGTACGCCGACCAGTACTGGGGAGTACGCCGGAGTCCAGCCGGCCTCAGGCGGTCAGTGAGGTGAGCGACCAGCCGGGGTCGTCCCAGGCGGTGTAGAAGTCCTCGCGGGACAAGGCCCGCAGTCCCCAGGCCTCGCGATCCAGGGCCTGGTCGGTCAGGATCCCCTCGTCGTCCTCGAGCCGCTGCCACCAGTACCGCGTGACCTCGCCGTCTTCGCGGACGCCGAGCTGCCGTACGACGACCCACTCACGCTCGTGCCAGACCGCCTCGTAGAGCCAGTCGGTGCCGTCCTCGTCGGCCAGAGCGCCGTACGTCCGCGGCGCCGTCCCGCGGTCGAGATCATGGATCAGCTCAACAGTCGAGCGGATCGCCGCGGCCGTCTGGGCCGACCAGCCGCGCCTCTCGGCGAGCTCGGCGTAATAGGCGTCGACTTCGGGCGGGAAGCTGCTCATGGCGACTGACCCTACCGAAGAGCGCCTGTGGACAGCGACCGTCCATCCACAGGCACAACCTGAGAACCTGCTGTGTTTCCAGACCCGGCCGGTCGAGGCACGCCTAGCCGCGGGCGATTGGGGGTGGCTGGGGCCACCACCGTGGTTGTTGATGGCCGGAAGCTGCATAAGTCGGCTGAGCCGTTCACTGGTGGGCCACGATGACGATGGCACACGTTGTTGGCCGCGGCGTTCTGTTGCTCCTGGCAACCGCAACCCGTCCCACTGAGAGAGGCAGTCATGAAGTCACTCCGGATCTTCCTCGCCACCGCCCTCGCCACCGTGGTGACCGCGGTCCCCGCCAGCGCGTGTCTCACCACGCCGAGCGCTCAGGTGCCGGCCGACGTACTCAATCTGACGAACTGGAAGATCACCCTTCCGACCGGCTCGTCGGGCAGCCCGACCGAGATCAAGCAGCCGGCCCTCGACAGCTACTCGGTCGATCCGTACTTCAAGGTCGTCGGCGACGCCGTCCAGTTCCGCGCGCCCGTCAACGGCGTCACGACCAGCGGGTCCAGTTACCCGCGATCCGAGCTGCGCGAGATGACGAACAACGGCAGCAGCAACGCGAGCTGGTCGTCAACCTCGGGCACGCACACGCTCGTCGTCCGCGAGTCGTTCGACCACCTGCCCGCGGAGAAGCCACACCTCGTCGGCGCACAGATCCACGACGCCGACGACGACGTCACCGTCTTCCGGCTCGAGGGCACCAGCCTCTACCTCACGAACGGCGACACCACGCACTACAAGCTGATCACCAGCTCATACACCCTAGGCACCGTCTTCGAAGCAAAATTCGTCGTCAGCGGCGGCAAGGTCAAGGCCTACTACAACGGCACCCTGCAAACCACGATCACCAAGAACTTCTCCGGCGCCTACTTCAAAGCCGGCGCCTACACCCAAGCCAACTGCACAAACTCATCCCCCTGCGCCACCACCAACTACGGCCAAACCACAATCCACACCCTGACCGTCACCCACTCCTAAGACGGCACGGCCGGGATCCCGGCGAGCGGACCGGCACCACTCACCAAGCAGACTGCTGAACGCCAGTTCACGCTCACGACCTCGCCCGGCAGGGGCGGGGCTGCAGTTGATGAGTGGCTGGGGTCCGCCGACACAGAGCTCTCCCGGGATCACATCCCAGGTGCGACCACTCGGGTCATCCAGTTGTGGGGGTCTGTGGTGCGGCCGTATTGGACGTCCAGGAGGGCGCTGCGGACGGCTGCGGTGACCTTGCCGCCGGTGCCGTCGCCGATCTGAACCTCGCCGTCCTTCCACTTGAGCGACGCGACCGGCGTGACGACCGCGGCGGTGCCGCAGGCGAAGACCTCCTGGACCGTTCCGTCGGCCGCGCCGTCGCGCCACTCGTCGATCGAGATCTTGCGCTCGGTGACGGTGTAGCCGAGGTCGGTGACGAGCTTCAGGATCGAGTCCCGGGTGACGCCTTCGAGGATCGTGCCGGACAGCTCCGGCGTGACGACGGTGTTGTCGTCGAGGACGAAGTACAGGTTCATCCCGCCGAGCTCCTCGACCCACTTCTTCTCGACCGCGTCGAGGAAGGCGACCTGGTCGCAACCCTCCGAGATCGCCTCGGCCTGCGCGAGCAGCGAGGACGCGTAGTTGCCGCCGGTCTTGGCCGCGCCGGTGCCACCAGGCGCCGCCCGCGTGTACTCCTCGCTCAGCCAGATCCGGACCGGCTTCACGCCGCCGGAGAAGTACGACCCGGCCGGCGACGCGATCACGCAGTACGTGACGTGCGCGGACGGGCGGACGCCGAGGAACGGGTCCGAGCCGAACATGAACGGCCGCAGGTACAGCGACGTCTCGCCACCGCCGGGCACCCAGGCCTTGTCCAGCTCGACCAACTGGCGCAGCGACTCCAGGAAGACCGCCTCCGGCAGCTCGGGCAGGGCCAGCCGGTGGGCCGACCGCGCGAACCGGGCCGCATTCGCCTCGGGGCGGAACATGTGGATCGAGTCGTCGGGATGCCGGTAGGCCTTCATCCCTTCGAAGATGCTCTGGGCGTAGTGGAACACCGAGGTCGCCGGAGACAGCTCCAGCGGCCCGAAGGCGGTGATCCTCGCGTCGTGCCAGCCGTTCTCCTTGGTCCAGGTGGCGATCGCCATGTGGTCGGAGAAGTACTGCCCGAATCCCGGGTTCGCCAGGATCTCGGTGCGCTGGTCGTCGCTGGCCGGATGGGTGGTTGGCTCAACGGTGAATGGCAAAGCGCTCATGGCTGCACCGTACCTCTCGGCCAAGTGGTCATGCGAGCGTCGCCGTTCAGCCGGCCGCGCGCTTGGCGATGGCATCGCCGATCTCCGCGGTGCTGCGGGCCGCACCGGTCCGCTCTTCGATGTCTGCCTCGACGGCCGCCTCGATCGCGGCCGCGGCCTCGGTCAGGCCGAGGTGGTCGCACAGCAGCGCGGTGGACAGGATCGCCGCCGTCGGGTCCGCCTTCTGCTGACCGGCGATGTCCGGCGCGGAGCCGTGCACCGGCTCGAACATGCTCGGCGCGGTCTTGTCCGGGTTGATGTTGCCGCTGGCCGCCAGCCCGATCCCGCCACTGATGGCGGCCGCGAGGTCGGTGATGATGTCGCCGAACAGGTTGTCGGTGACGATCACGTCGAACCGGGCCGGGTCGGTGACCAGGAAGATGGTTGCCGCGTCCACGTGCAGGTAGTCGACCGCGATCTCCGGGAACTCGGCGGCGACCTTGTCCACGGTCCGCTTCCACAGGTGCCCGGCGTACACGAGGACGTTGTTCTTGTGCACGAGCGTGAGCTTCTTGCGCGGCCGCGCCTGGGCCCGCGCGAACGCGTCCCGCACGACCCGCTCGACGCCGAACGCCGTGTTGACGGAGACCTCGGTGGCGATCTCGGCCGGCGTGCCGACGCGGAGGGCACCGCCGTTGCCGACGTACGGACCCTCGGTGCCTTCGCGTACGACGACGAAGTCGACGGCACCGGGGTCGGCCAGCGGGGAGCCGACGGACGGGTAGATCTTGGAGGGCCGCAGGTTCACGTAGTGGTCGAGGGTGAACCGGAGCTTCAGCAGCAGACCGCGCTCGAGCACGCCGGACGGAACGCTCGGGTCGCCGACGGCGCCGAGCAGGATCGCGTCGTGCTTGCGGATCTCCTCGAGCTCGGCGTCGGGCAGCGTCTCACCAGTGGCGTGCCAGCGCTTCGCGCCGAGGTCGTACTCGGTCCGCTCGAACGTCACGCCTTGGCGGGCGGCGACCGCGTCGAGGACCTTGAGCGCCTCGTCGATCACCTCCGGTCCGATCCCGTCCCCGGGAACGACGGCCAGCGTGAAGTTCTTTTTGTCGCTCACTTCTTGGGTTCTCCCCCGTTGTCGCGGCGGTTCATGGCCTCTTGGACTGCCCTGACCTCGTCGCTCACCGCGCGGGTCGTGCGGCGACGGCGAGTCGCCTTCCGCTCCTTGGCGTCGATCGCCGGCCAGTTGGCTGGATACATGTCGTACATGCTGCTCTCCCGAATGGTCTCGCGGGCGGCAGGGTGTTCCAGAATTTACTCTGGCGTACGACTATTTCACCACTATGCGGGCACGGAATCCCGGAATGTGAGATACCGGTGCGGGTGACGGCCCCGAGCTGTGCAACTCTCAACCGGTGAGCGCTCCTCCAGAACTGCCGCCGCTGGTGTCGGCGGCCCTCAGCCTGTCCGGCCGGCGCGGATTCGTCAGCTCCACCCGGAACGAGACCGGCCGCCTGCTCGCCTCGCTCGCGGCCTCGAAGACGGGCCTGCTCGGTGAGCTCGGAACCGGCTGCGGCGTGGGCTCGGCCTGGTTGCGCAGCGGCGCCGCGGACGGGACGAACATCGTCACCGCGGAGAGCGATCCGCAACTGGCCCAAGTGGTGGCGGAGCTGTTCGCCGCGGACGAACGGATCGAGGTCGTCTCGGCCGACTGGACCGCGCTGATCGAGCGTGGCCCGTTCGCGCTGCTGTTCGTGGACGCGCGCGAGGCCAAGCTCTCGGCCCGCGACGTCATCGCGGACGTGGTCGAGCCCGGCGGCTTCGTCGTACTGGACGATTTCACGCCGTCAGCGGTCTGGCCGCCGATGTACGAAGGCCGCGTCGACACGCTGCGGCAGGAGTGGCTGATGGACAAGCGCTTCACGACCGTCGAGGTCATGGTCGCGCCGGACGCCGCCGTACTGCTCGCAACCCGACACTAGACATGAAGCGGGCCCGGACACTTGGGTCCGGGCCCTTGCCAGCCGCCATGCGCCTGCGGGCGGCTAGCCGCTTCTAGTAAAACAGACTGAATCAGTCGTTCGCTGAACTACGCCTCGAGGTCCACGGTGCGGGCGGTGTCGGCGTGCACGGCGTTCGCGATGTCGTCCAGTACGGCGGGGACGATCTTCGAGTCGACCGAGAGGGCGACCAGCGCCTTGCCACCCTTGCGGTCACGGCTGACCTGCATGCCGGCGATGTTCACGTCCGCGTCGCCGAGGATGCGGCCGACCTGGCCGACGATGCCTGGCCGGTCCTCGTAGGTGAGGAAGGCCAGGTGCGCGGCCAGCTCCACCTCGACGTCGAATCCGTCGATCTCGACCAGCCGCTCCGACTGCCGAACGCCGACCAGCGTGCCGGAGACCGATACCTGCGCACCGTCGGCGAGGGTGCCGCGCAGGGTGATCAGGTTGCGGTGCTCGGGGCTGTCGTGGTCGGTGACGAGCCGGACCTCGAGGCCACGCTCGGCCGCGAGCAGCGGTGCGTTCACGTACGAGACGTTGTCCTCGACAACATCCGCGAAGACACCCTTGAGTGCGGCGAGCTCCAGCACCTTGACGTCGTACTGCGTGATCTCGCCACGCACCTCGACGTCGAGCTGCTGCGCGACCCCGCCGGCCAGCGCAGTGAAGATGCGACCGAGCTTCTCGGTCAGCGCGATGCCCGGCCGGACCTCCTCGGCGATCACGCCGCCCTGGACGTTGACCGCGTCCGGAACCAGCTCACCCGACAGCGCGAGCCGGACCGACTTGGCGACCGCGATACCGGCCTTCTCCTGCGCCTCGGCGGTCGACGCACCCAGGTGCGGGGTGGCGACGACGTTCTCGAACTCGAACAGCGGCGAGTCGGTGCACGGCTCGGTCGCGAACACGTCGAGGCCGGCGCCGGCGACGCGGCCCTCCTTGAGCGCGGTGTAGAGCGCCTGCTCGTCGACGATGCCGCCGCGGGCCGCGTTCACGATGATGACCTCGGGCTTGACCTTGTGCAGTTCCTCGTCGCCGATCAGGCCGATCGTCTCCGGCGTCTTCGGGAGGTGCACCGAGATGAAGTCGCTGGCGGCCAGCAGCTCGTCGAGCGAGGCGAGCCGGACCCCCATCTGCGCGGCCCGGCCGGCCTGCACGTACGGGTCGTAGGCGATCACGTTCATGCCGAAGGCGGCCAGGCGCTGCGCGACCAGGACGCCGATCTTGCCCAGGCCGACGATGCCGACGGTCTTCTCGAACAGCTCGACCCCGGAGAACTTGCTGCGCTTCCACTCGCCGTTCTTGAGCGACTGGTCGGCGGCCGGGACCCGGCGCGCGGCGGCCAGCAGCAGCGCGACCGCGAGCTCGGCGGCGCTGACGATGTTCGAGGTCGGGGCGTTCACGACCATCACACCGGCCTGGGTGGCGGCCTTCACGTCGACGTTGTCGAGGCCGACGCCGGCGCGGGCGACGACCTTCAGGCGCTTGGCGGCCGCGAGGGCCTCGGCGTCCACCTTGGTGGCGCTGCGAATGAGGATGGCGTCGACGTCGGCGATGGCCGGGATCAGCTGGGCGCGGTCGGCGCCGTTGGTGTGGCGGATCTCGAAGTCGGGGCCGAGCGCCTCGACGGTGGCCGGGCTGAGCTCTTCGGCGATCAGGACGACGGGCCGGGTTACGTCAGTCATGGAGAAGTCTCCTGGATTAGCGGTAGGGGCTCGTGTGAACAGAGCACCGCGCTGTGCCCGCTGCACCGATCGTACCCCGTCGGTTCTCAGGGCCGCCCAGTGACCCGAATGGCGGTCAGTCCGTGTCGCAGCTGGCCTGTGCCATCAGGACGGTCTGGTCGATCACGAGCTTGCCGCCCTGCCGGATCAAGCGGTAGCGCAAGTCCAGCCGGTTGCACGACAACCCCTTGGCACCGGTCGCGTTCGGCGAGTACAGCGCGTTGAACGTCATCCGGGCGTTCACACCGGTCGCGCCGTTCTGGCTCACCTCGGTGAGCTTCGCCCCGAAGAAGTACGACGTCTCGTGGTTCTGCGCATCCTTGGTGGGCGTGATCGACTTGGCCAGCCGCTCGGAGTACACGGCCTGCAGTGCGGCGAAGTCGCGCCGGTTCTCCAGCGACAGATAGCTGCCCAGCAACGTCTGGGCCTCGACCGCGAGCGGGGTGTTGGCAACCTGCAACTCCGGCACGATCCCGGTCTGCGGGCCTTTCGACCGCGCACACGTGCCGCCCGGCTCCGGCGTGATCCCGGTCGACTTCGGTACGACGTACTCGCGCAGCCTGCCGACATCCACGATCGTGGCCGCCTGGACCGTCTCACCCGTGACCAGACCGACCACCTGCCCGCGCTTGTCCACGACAGGGCCGCCAAGTTTGGCCGCGTTCATCACTTCGCTGAGCGCTCGCGGATCCGCCGCCGAACCGACCGGCTGGATCGTCTGCTTGCCGGCCGCCGTGTAGCCGATCAGCCCGCGCTCGGCCTTCGGGTCCGGGTCCGTGGCCGCGAGCTCCAGCGGCGCGTCGTCCAGCCGCCCGATCATCACCAGGACGGCGACTCCGTCGGCGCTTCTGCCGAGCAGGTTGGCCCGCCGGATCCGGCTGTCCGGGGTGACGATCACGATCGACAGCGACTGCTCGACCGCGGAGGCGGCGGTCAGGATCAGGCCGTTGTCGAGCAGTACGCCGGAAGCCTCGCCAGAACCCCCGCACGTCGTGGCCAGCACCCGAACGACACTGTGGCCGACGTCGTCGAGGACCGCGCCGGTGTTGAGCTTCAGACTCTGCGAACGGACCCACCAACCGGCGGTCGCGCCTGCGGCGACGATCAGCACGAGGACGAGGAACCCGGCCAGGAACCGGCCGTACACCCACGGCTGTCGGGGCGGGGGCTCCGGGGCGCGCGGCGTGCTGATCTGTAGCTGGGTGATCGTGCCTACGCCCGCGGGGATGCGCCGAGGCGGCCGCGGCGGCGTACGCCTGCCGTCTTCCACCGCCCGTCACCTCCCCGCACCCATCCAGACCAGAACAGTCACTGATTGTGCCAAACGCGAAGCGCATCTGAAGGGAGGGAAGGCACGAAAAGAAGAAAGTCGAGCCGGGGTCTGGCAGACCCCGGCTCGGTGGTTACGTCAGCGGGCCGACGAGCCTTCGACGTAGTCGTCGTCGTGGGACTTGACCCAGGACATCAGGCCGCGCAGTTCCTTGCCCACGGCCTCGATCGGGTGCTCCTGGCTCTTACGCCGGAACTCCTTGAACTCCGGCGCGCCGGCGTCCTGGTCGGCGATGAAGCGGGCCGCGAAGGTGCCGTCGGTGATGTCACCGAGGACCTCCTTCATCCGCTGCTTCACCGACGCGTCGATGATCCGGGGGCCGGACACGTAGTCGCCGTACTCGGCGGTGTCGGAGATCGACCAGCGCTGCTTGGCGATGCCGCCTTCGTAGATCAGGTCGACGATCAGCTTGAGCTCGTGCAGGCACTCGAAGTACGCGACCTCGGGCTGGTACCCGGCCTCGGTGAGTACCTCGAAACCGTTCTGGATCAGCGCGGACACGCCACCGCACAGGACGGCCTGCTCGCCGAACAGGTCGGTCTCGGTCTCCTCGGTGAAGGTGGTCTTGATACCGCCGGCCCGCAGGCCGCCGATCCCCTTCGCGTACGAGAGCGCGAGGTCCCAGGCCTTGCCGGTCGCGTCCTGCTCGACCGCTACCAGCACCGGTACGCCGCGACCCTCGGAGTACTCACGGCGGACCAGGTGGCCCGGGCCCTTCGGGGCGACCATGAACACGTCCACGCCGGCCGGCGGCTTGATGTAGCCGAACCGGATGTTGAAGCCGTGACCGAACACGAGCGCGTCACCGTCAACAAGGTTCGGCTCGATGGCCTCCTTGTAGAGCTTGCGCTGCGCCGGGTCCGGCGCGAGGACGACGATGACGTCGGCCTCCTCGACCGCCTCGGCCGGACTGACCACGCGCAGGCCCTGGGCCTCGGCCTTGGCCCGGCTCTTCGAGCCCTCCGGCAGACCGACCCGCACATCCACGCCGGAGTCGCGCAGCGAGAGCGCGTGGGCGTGGCCCTGTGAGCCGTAGCCGAGAACGGCCACGTGGCGGCCCTGGATCACCGACAGGTCGGCGTTGTCGTCGTAGAACATTTCAGCTGCCACTTCGGCGTTCTTCTCCTTGGTTGATGGCTTCTAGCTACTTCAGCCGTGACGGACCGCGGGCCGGCCCGGCGGCGGTGTCGGGACCGGGTGGTGGTTGGCCCGATCGGCGGGTTGCGCCTGGATCGTCGGCGGGCCGGACGCTACGTGCGGCGGTGGCACCGGGACCGGCCGGAGCGTGCGGTCGGAGATGGAGCGACTGCCCCGTCCGATCGCCACCATGCCGGACTGCACCAGCTCGCGGACACCGAAGGGTTCCAGCACCCGGAGCATGGCCTCGAGTTTGTCGGGATTGCCGGTCGCCTCGATCGTGATCGCGTCCGGTGCCACGTCCACCACCTTCGCACGGAACAGCTGGACGGTCTCCAGCACCTGTCCCCTGGTCAAGGTGTCCGCTTTGACCTTCACCAGCAGCAATTCACGCTGCACCGTCTGCGTCGGCTCGAGTTCGACGATCTTGATCACGTTCACCAGCTTGTTCAGCTGCTTGGTGATCTGCTCCAAAGGCTGCTCTTCCACGCTGACCGCGATGGTCATCCGGGAAACCTCGGGGTGCTCGGTCGGGCCGACCGCGAGCGAGTCGATGTTGAACCCGCGCCGCGAGATGAGCGCCGCCACCCGCGCCAGCACACCGTGCTTGTTCTCGACCAGGATGCTCAGAGTGTGCTTCGTCATCAGAGTTCCTCGCCGTCCCACGTCGGCGCCATGTCGCGGGCGATCTGGATCTCGTCGTTGCTGACACCGGCGGCGACCATCGGCCAGACCATCGCGTCGCGGTGGACGACGAAGTCGACCACGACCGGCTGGTCGGTGACCGACATCGCCTTGTCGATGGTGGCGTCGACCGACTCCTTGTCCGAGCAGCGCAGCCCGACGCCGCCCATCGCCTCGGCCAGCTTGGCGAAGTCCGGGATCTGGGCCGAGTGCAGGTCGGTGTTGGAGTAGCGCTTGTCGTAGAACAGGGTCTGCCACTGCCGGACCATGCCCAGCGACTGGTTGTTGATCACGGCAACCTTGATCGGGATGCCCTCCAGCGCGCAGGTGACCAGCTCCTGGTTCGTCATCTGGAAGCAGCCGTCGCCGTCGATCGCCCACACCGTCTTGTCCGGTCGGGCGACCTTGGCCCCCATCGCGGCCGGCAGGCCGTACCCCATCGTCCCGAGACCGCCGGAGTTCAGCCAGTGGCGCGGCTTCTCGAACGGCAGGTAGTGCGCGGCCCACATCTGGTGCTGGCCGACACCACTGGTGTAGATGGCGTCCGGCCCGGCGATCTGGCCGATCCGCTGGATCACGTACTGCGGCGACAGGCTGCCGTCCTCGGGGTCGTCGTACCCGACCGGGTACTTGGCCCGCACGGATTCGAGCTGCTGGCGCCAGGCGTCGTACGACGGGGTCCGGCCGGCCGCCGCGATCTCGGCCCGCAGCGCCGCGAGCAGGTCGGTGATGACCTCCTTGCAGTCGCCGACGATCGGCACGTCGACGGCCCGGTTCTTGCCGATCTCGGCCGGGTCGATGTCGGCGTGGATGACCTTCGCTTCGGGCGCGAACGAGTCGAGCTTGCCGGTCACCCGGTCGTCGAAGCGGGCGCCCAGACAGATCAGCAGATCGGACCGCTGCAGCGCGCCGACCGCGGAGACCGAGCCGTGCATACCGGGCATCCCGAAGTGCAGATCGTGCGTGTCCGGGAGTGCGCCGCGGGCCATCAGCGTGGTGACCACCGGGATGCCGAGGAGCTCCGCGAGTTCCTTCAGCTCGGCGTGTGCCTGGGCCCGGATCACGCCGCCGCCGACGTACAGGACCGGCTTCTCGGCCGCGGCGATCAGGCGGGCCGCCTCGCGCACCTGCTTGGGGTGCGGGCGGGTCACCGGGCGGTACCCGGGCAGGGACAGCTCGGTCGGCCACTGGAAGTCGACCTTCGCCTGCATCGCGTCCTTGGTCACGTCGACCAGCACCGGACCGGGCCGGCCGGTCGAGGCGATGTGGAACGCCTCGGCGACCGTGGTGGCGATGTCGTTCGGGTCGTTGACCAGGAAGTTGTGCTTGGTGATCGGCATGGTGATGCCGCGGATGTCGGCCTCCTGGAACGCGTCCGTCCCGATCGCGGCACCGGCCACCTGACCGGTGATCGCGACCAGCGGGACCGAGTCCATGTAGGCGTCGGCGATCGGCGTCACCAGGTTCGTCGCGCCGGGGCCGGAGGTCGCCATGCACACGCCGGTCTTGCCGGACGCGGAGGCATAGCCCTGCGCGGCGTGGCCGGCACCTTGCTCGTGACGTACCAGGATGTGGCGAATCTGGGTCGAGTCGAGCATCGGGTCGTACGCCGGGAGGATCGCGCCCCCCGGGATGCCGAAGACGGTGTCCACTCCGGCATGTTCCAGTGCGCGGATCAGAGCCTGTGCCCCGGTCAGCTGCTCACTCATGAGTGCCTTCCCTGTCAGTCACGTTCGTTGGGCTTGCCTTTTCGCGACCGATCCATCCTCGCTTGTGGTTGTCGTAGGGCTTCCGCTGGGTCTCAGATAGTCGCCCGTGCAACAAAAAACCCCTTCGGCCGGTTTGGCTGAAGGGGCGCGCTCGACTCGGAGGTCGCGTCAGTCGGCGCGCCGCACAAGTACGAGGAGAATCGATCGCATGTAGGCATTATTCGCCGATACCCGGCAACCGGGTCAAGCCGGGCAGCCAGTCGTCTCGACAAATGAGACGACTGTCTTATCAACGCGACGGTCAGATGCAGACGGCGCCTTCGGAGGCTGAGCGGACCAGGCGGGTGTACTTGCCGAGGACGCCCTTGGTGATGGCGGGAGCCTTCGGGGTCCAGCCCTCTTGTCTGCTCGCGAGTTCTTCGGGGGTGAGGTGCAGGTCGAGGGTGCGGTTCTTCACGTCGAGGGTGATCCGGTCGCCGTCGCGGACGAACGCGATCGGGCCGCCGTCGACGGCTTCGGGGGCCACGTGGCCGACGCAGAGTCCCGTCGTACCGCCGGAGAAGCGTCCGTCGGTGAGCAGGAGGACGTCCTTGCCGAGGCCGGCGCCCTTGATCGCGCCGGTGACGGCGAGCATCTCGCGCATCCCGGGACCGCCCTTGGGTCCTTCGTACCGGATCACGACGACGTCGCCGGGGTTGAGTTCAGGTACGGCGTCCATCGCGGCGCGCTCGCCGTCGAAGACGCGCGCGGTCCCTTCGAAGACGTCGGAGTCGAAGCCGGCGCTCTTCACGACCGCACCTTCCGGTGCGAGCGAACCGTGCAGGATCGTGATGCCGCCGGTGGGGTGGATCGGCTTGTCGAGCGCGCGAATGATCGCGCCGTCGACGTCCGGCGGCGCGATGTCGGCGAGATTCTCGGCCATGGTCTTGCCGGTGACGGTCAGGCAGTCGCCGTGCAGCAGGCCGGCGTCGAGCAGTGCGCGCATCACGACCGGAATGCCGCCGACCCGATCGACGTCGGTCATCACGTACCGGCCGAACGGCTTGAGGTCGCCCAGATGCGGGACCCGGTCGCCGATCCGGTTGAAGTCGGCGAGAGTGAGGTCGACCTCGGCCTCACGGGCGATCGCGAGCAGATGCAGTACGGCGTTCGTCGAGCCGCCGAGCGCCATCACGACCGCGATCGCGTTCTCGAAGGCTTCCTTGGTGAGGATCTGGCGGGCCGTGATTCCCTGCCGGAGCAGGCCGACGACTGCCTCGCCGGACTTGCGGGCGTAGCCGTCGCGGCGGCGATCCACGGCCGGCGGCGCGGCCGATCCGGGCAGCGACATGCCGAGTGCTTCGGCCGACGCGGCCATCGTGTTCGCGGTGTACATCCCGCCGCAGGCGCCCTCACCCGGGCAGATCGCGCGCTCGACCGCGTCGACCTCCTCGCGGGTGATCAGACCGCGAACGCAGGCGCCGACCGCCTCGAACGCGTCGATGATCGTGACGTCCTTGTCGCCGAGCTTGCCGGGCATGATCGAGCCCGCGTACAGGAACACGCTGGCCAGATCCAGCCGCGCGGCGGCCATCAGCATGCCGGGCAGGGACTTGTCGCAGCCCGCCAGCAGGACCGAGCCATCCAGCCGCTCGGCCTCCATCACGGTCTCGACCGAATCGGCGATGATCTCGCGGCTGACGAGCGAGTAGTGCATGCCGACGTGACCCATCGAGATGCCGTCGGAGACGCTGATCGTGCCGAACTCGAGCGGGTACCCGCCGGCCGCGTGCACGCCGTCCTTGACCGCCTTCGCGAGCCGGTCCAGCGACAGGTTGCACGGGGTGATCTCGTTCCAGCTCGACGCCACCCCGACCTGCGGCTTCACCCAGTCGTCGTCCCCCATCCCCACCGCACGCAGCATCCCCCTGCTCGCCGTGGCTTCCAGCCCATCGGTCACCGTCCGGCTACGAGGCTTCACATCGACCATGCGGATCACTCTAAGCGGCCTCCTGCATGCCGACGGCTCAAACCGTGCAGGTCGACAGGACGTATACCTCCACTGAGGCGCCCGCGGCGGTTGTCTGAGCGTGCGTTGGCCCGGCCGATACGGACACATCCTGTCGATCTGCACATTGCGCTGGCCTAAGCTGAGTGAACCGCGACTGGCGAGGGTGGAGTACCACCGGGGAGCGGGATACCGACAGGGCGTCGTCCGCCTGGGCGCCTCCGATGAGTCACTCGGAGGTTTCTGATGCGCTATGGGATGAATCCACACCAGCCCGCCCGCTTGACGGTTCTCGGGGTGGCGCCGTTCGCGGTGGTTTCGGGGGTGCCGTCGTACGTCAACGTGCTGGATGCGCTGACCGGGTGGCAGTTGGTGCGGGAGGCTGCCGAGGGGTTGGGGTTGCCGGCGGCCGCGTCGTACAAGCACGTGTCGCCGGCTGGGGTGGCTGTTGGGGTGGACGCTTATGTGCGGGCCCGGGATGTCGATCCGAAGTCGTCGTACGGCGATTTCATTGCGGTGTCGGAACCTGTGAGCGCGGAGCTTGCGGGGGTGCTCAAGCGGGTGGTGTCGGACGGGATCATCGCGCCTGGGTACGACGAGGGCGTGGTCTCAGTGTTGGCGGCGAAGAAGCGTGGGACGTTTCTCGTGTTGGAAGGGGACCCGTCGTTCGAGCCGCCTGCCGAAGAAGTGCAGGAGGTCTACGGCGTGCGGCTGACTCAGGCACGGGATGACGTGCCGCTGACACGGGAGCTGCTGGAGCCCGCTGTTCCGGAGGCGGCGGCGCGGGATCTGGTGCTGGGGATGATTGCTGCTCGGTACACGCAGTCGAACTCGGTGGTGATGGTCAAGGACGGCACGGTGATCGGGGTTGGGGCTGGGCAACAGTCGCGGGTGGACTGCACCCGGCTGGCCGGCGAGAAGGCGGCCGCTTGGTGGGCTCGGCGTTCGGATGAGCCGCTCACCGGAGTGTCGATGGTGTCGGACGGCGCGCTCCCCTTCGTCGACAACATCGAGGAAGCGCACCGGTTCGGGGTTGCGCATGTCGCTGAGCCAGGTGGTTCGATCCGCTCAAGTGAGGTTGCGGCTGCCTGCTCGGAGCGTGGGATTACCTGGTCGCCGACCGGCGTGCGGTTGTTTCGACACTGAGGCCGGTCATGGGCCGGCGACGACGTTGATGAGCGGCTGGCCCGCGGCGTACCGCTCGAGTTGGGCACGCACGAGGCGAGCCACCCGAGGCGCAAACGCGGTCGACGCTCCCCCGCGGTGCGGATTGATGATCACGTTGGGCGCCGACCAGAGCGGATGCCCCGACGGAAGTGGCTCGGGGTCCGTCACGTCCAGGGCCGCGCTGATCCGCCGGGTGTTGAGCTCAGCCAAAAGCGCGTCGGTGTCGATCAGCACGCCGCGACCGACGTTCACGAGGAGCGCGCCGTCCTTCAACTGCGCCAGGAACTTGGCGTCCACCATCCCGCGGGTCTCATCGGTCGCGGGAGTCAGCAGTACGACGACGTCCGCGCGCGGCAGCAACTCCGGCAGCTCGGTGATCGGATGTACGCCGTCCCGAGCCCGCCGCGCAACCCGGATCACGTCGCACTCGAACCCGGTGAGCCGTCGCTCCAACGCCTCGCCGATCGACCCGTACCCGAGAATCAGCACGGTCCGATCCGCGAGCGAGTCGTCGAGTTCGTCGTACCCCGGCCAGACGTGCTGCTCCTGGTTCTGGACCGCCCGCGGCAACCGTCGGTACGACGCGAGAATCAACGCAACCGCGAGCTCGGACGTCGAGGCATCGTGCACCCCACGTGCGTTGCACAACGTGACACCGGCGCCCAGGTGCGGCTGGACGTTCTCGAAACCGGCCGTCTGGAGCTGCACCACCTTCAGCGCCGGCATCTCCCGCACCACCTCGGCCACCTTGCTTCCACCCATGTAACTGGGCACGTAGAACTCGACCTCGGCGAGCGACCCCGGCAGCTCGCCACCGTTGTAGAAGTCGACGTCGAACCCCGCCGGCAGTCCGCCGAGAAACGCATCGGGGTCCTCCCACGGCAGCCACGCCTTCACATCAGCCATGGACTGAACTTACCTCCGCGTGATCCAACTCCCATGCCAGATCCCGGGCGTCGTCGTACTCTTGATCGGTGCCTTCGACATCGGATCTGGCGGGGACGCTCGAGCATGACCAGGCCGTAGGGCGGTTGCGCGAGTCGTATCAGCGCATTCCCGCCGGTGATCCGGTCCGGCTGGCCAAGCGCAGTTCGAACCTCTTCCGCCCGCGGACCGAGATCGAGCGGCCCGGCCTGGACGTGTCGAAGCTCACCGGCGTGATCAGCGTCGATCCGGTCGCGCGGACCGCGGATGTCCAAGGCATGTGCACGTACGAGGACCTGGTCGCGGCGACGCTCCCGCACGGGCTGACCCCCATGGTCGTGCCGCAACTGAAGACGATCACGCTCGGCGGCGCGGTGACCGGGCTCGGCATCGAGTCCTCGTCGTTCCGGGCCGGTCTGCCGCACGAGTCCGTGCTGGAGCTCGACATCCTCACCGGCGCCGGTGACCTGGTGACCGCGAGGCCCGAGGGCGACCACGCCGACCTGTTCCGGATGTTCCCGAACTCCTACGGCACGCTCGGCTACGCGACCCGGCTGACGATCGAGCTCGACAAGATCTCGCCGTACGTCGCACTCCGGCACGTCCGCCTCGGCCTCGACGAGCTGGCTCCCGCGATCGAGGAGATCGTTGCCTCCGGCACATATGACGGCTCGCCGGTGCACTTCGTCGATGGGGTCGCGTTCACCCCGTCGGAGGCTTATCTCACCCTCGGCCGCAACAGCGATGCCGCCGTGCGGACCAGCGACTACACGGGCCAGCAGGTCTACTACCGCTCGATCCAGCAGCGGCAGGAGGACTTCCTCACCGCACACGACTACCTCTGGCGCTGGGACACCGACTGGTTCTGGTGCTCCGGTGCGTTCGGCGCGCAGAACCCGGTCGTACGGCGGCTCTGGCCGTCGCGCTACCGCCGCAGCGACGTGTTCCACAAGATCGTCGGTTTCGAGAACCGGCATCAGGTTGCCGCGCGGATCAACCGGCGCCGGGGCCGGCCGGATCGCGAACGGGTCGTCCAGGACGTGGAGATCCCGGTCGACCGGCTGGCCGGGTTCCTGCGCTGGTTCGACGCCGAAGTGGGGATGCGGCCGGTGTGGCTGTGTCCGCTGCGGCTGCGTGGTTCCGAGGCCTGGCCGCTCTATCCGCTCAAGCCCGGCGAGACGTACGTGAACGTCGGCTTCTGGGGGACCGTGGCAATCGCCGACGGCGCCGCCGACGGCGACGTCAACCGCCGGATCGAGGCGGCCGTGACCGAGTTCGGCGGGCACAAATCGCTGTACTCCGACGCGTACTACGACCGTGACACGTTCGACCGACTCTACAACGTCCCGGCCCTGACCGAGGTGAAACAACGCTACGACCCGAACGCCCGGCTTACTGGACTCTACGAGAAGGCGGTGACGCGGCGATGACCACGCTCGCGACCCAGGTTTCGATCGCTGACGCACTCACGACGGTGACGCCGGACGGGCTGCCGTTCCGGTTCACGGCGTACGACGGCAGCGCGACGGGCCCGGAGGACTCGCCGATCCACATGCATCTGGCCACCGAGCGTGGCCTGTCCTACGTACTCACGGCACCCGGTGACCTCGGCCTGGTTCGCGCGTACGTGATGGGCGACCTGGAGATCACCGGCACGCACCCAGGCAACCCGTACGAGCTGATGCGGATGATCCTCAACCAGGTGCACTTCGAGCGCCCGACGCCGACCGAGGCACTTCGGATCGTCCGCGGGCTCGGCTGGAGTCACCTGAAGCCGCCGCCTCCCCCGCCGCAGGAGCACCTGCCGAAGTGGCGTCGTACGTTCGAGGGGTTCCGGCACTCGAAGGCCCGCGACAAGGCCGCGATCCACCACCACTACGACGTGTCGAACACCTTCTACGAGTGGGTCCTCGGGCCGTCGATGACCTACACCTGCGCGGTCTATCCCTCAGTGGATGCAACGCTGGAAGAGGCGCAGCACGAGAAGTACGACCTGGTCGCGCGGAAGCTCGACCTCAAGCCCGGGATGCGTCTCCTCGACGTCGGCTGCGGCTGGGGTGGCATGGTCCGTCA
Organism: Kribbella sp. NPDC055071; assembly: GCF_053608045.1. Taxonomy (NCBI): domain Bacteria; kingdom Bacillati; phylum Actinomycetota; class Actinomycetes; order Propionibacteriales; family Kribbellaceae; genus Kribbella; species Kribbella sp. NPDC055071. Next base: position 230,391 of record NZ_JBSGUS010000003.1, on the reverse strand, counting down.
CGCGGCCCGCGAGTACGGCGTGACCGCGCTCGGCGTCACCTTGTCCGCGGCGCAGGCCGAGTGGGCTTCTGCGGCGATCAAGCGGGAGGGGCTGGAGGACAAGGCCGAGGTGCGGTTCCTCGACTACCGCGATGTGCCCGAGCGGGACTTCGACGCGATCAGCTCGATCGGCCTGACCGAACACATCGGCGTCCGCAACTACCCGTCGTACTTCGGCTTCCTGCTGGACCGCCTGAAGCCGGGCGGCCGACTGCTGAACCACAGCATCACCCGGCCGGACAACCGCTTCCGGTCCACGGGTGCGTTCATCGACCGCTACATCTTCCCGGACGGTGAACTGATCGGCTCCGGCCGGATCATCGCCGAGGCCCAGGACGCCGGCTTCGAGGTCCGCCACGAGGAGAACCTCCGCGAGCACTACGCCCTCACCCTGGCAGCCTGGTCCGAAAACCTCGTAGCCCACTGGGACGAGGCCCTCGCCGAGGTAGGCCCCGGCACCGCCAAGATCTGGGGCCTCTACCTGGCCGCCTGCCGAGTCGGCTTCGAACGCAACAACACCCAACTCCACCAGGTCCTGGCCGTAAAACTGGACGACGAAGCCAACGCCCACTTCCCCCTCCGCCCCACCTGGCAAAGCTGACATACGCCCCGCGCATGAACTAGTCGCCAGATCGGCATTGGACCGACCCGAGCTCGACGGGTGAAGGTGAAGCGGTGACCGTCGAGTTCGGGGTACTGGTGGACGTCCGGCAGGAAGGCGCCGGCTACTCGGCCGAGCGGATCGACGAGGTCGTACTTGCCGATCGGCTCGGTTTCGACACGGCCTGGCTGTCCGAGCACCACCTGGCCCCGGACGGGATCCTGCCGTCGCCGCTGGTGATGGCAGGGATCCTGGCCGCACGGACCGAGCGAATCCGGATCGGCACCAACGTCGTCGTCCTGCCCCTGCACCACCCACTCCGAGTCGCCGAGGACGCCGCCGTACTAGACCTCGTCTCCGGCGGCCGCTTCGTCCTAGGCGTCGGCCAGGGCTACTCAGAACGAGAGTTCGCCGCCTTCGGCGCCGACCGCCGCCGCCGCGGCGCACTCCTGTCGGACGGCGTCGCGACGATCCGGCAGGCCTGGGCCGGCGAGCTCGGCGTGACCCCACGCCCTCACGGCACCATCCCCATCTACGCAGCCGGCGTAACCGCCGCAGGCCTCCGCCGGGCCGCCAGCATCGGCGACGGCATCATCATCTACTGCGCCACCCCCGCCGACCTCATCGCCCGCCGGACTCTCCTCGACGAGGTAGTCGAAACTCCCCCACCCCTCCTCTGCACCGGCATCATGCACGTAGCCGAAACCCCGACCAAGCCTGGTCCGACGCCGCCCCCGGAATCGCCTACCTAGAAGGCGAAATCGCCTCGTACGGCGCCACCGAACCCCCACCCCTGAACCGCGACGACTACCTGGTAGGCACCCCAGCCGACATCACCGCCCGCCTAATAACCCTCCACAAAGCAACCAACTTCACCCACTTCGCCCACTGGCTCCGCCTACCCACCATGTCCCACAACACCGCCATGCACTCCCTCGAACTACTCGCCACCGAAGTCATTCCGGCCGTACGAGCGGGGTGCGGAGCCACCACTCCGCACCCCAGTCCGTCACGACCCGACTGAGATCCGGACCTCGGTCGGCCCGGCGCTCCGGTTGCCGGCCCGGTCGAACGCCCACGCCTTGATCGTGGTCGGACCCGACGACGTCAGCTTGAGCTTCACCTTGCCGGGGCAGACAGCCACGTGACCGGTTGGCTCGTCGGTGCCGAGGGAGTAGCCGTAGTCGACGACGTCCGTGGAGCCCGCGTTCCCGAACGTCAGCGTGATCTGCTGGCCGACCTTGTACGGGCCTGGGCTGACGGTGAGGTCGGGTGAGTTCGGCCGGACGATGTCGACAGTCAGCTCACACGGGTTGGACCAGGCCGACGTACCGGTGTTGTTCACGACTCGGGCCTGCCATGCATACGTGGTGGCGTCGACCAGGTTCGGCGCGAGCCCCGGCTCATACCACGTGCCAGTCAGCTTCTGAGAGCTCTCGCCGGTGAAGATCTCTGTGCCGTCGGCTGTGTTCGTGACGCGGAACTGCACCGACGCCGAGGTGCCGTCACTGGGTACGAAGGCTTGCAGGCGCGGGTGCAGTCCGTTGACGACGGGCCGAGCCGCTCCGCGGACACACGCGCTGGTGGGATCCAGGGTCTTGAGATTCGCATCGGTGATCGGCGCCGGGGCGGCGTACGCCGTCGTCGGGAGGACGATGGCGGCCACCGCGGCGGTCAATGCCACGGCTAGCAGGCGTGTGCGCATGTGAATTCCTTGCTGAGATAGGCGTCCCCGAGCCTGAGCAGACTACGGTCGGCGATCGGGCGACCTCAATGTCAATAGCTGCAATGCAGGGGCGGGCTGGCGTCGGCGGATAGTTTTGGGGCAGGGCTACTGGAGGAGATGGCGTGCTGGGTCGGGGTGTGGTGATGGTTGCTGCGTTGGCGTTGGTGGCTGGTTGTTCTGAGGACACGCCTACTAGTTCGGGGACTACGTCCGCGCCAAGTACGACGAGCGCGGTTGCGGGGACTGTGAAGGTGGCGGTGGCTTCTACCGTCGCTACGGGGATTGAGGTGCCTTGGGGGTTGGGGTTTTTGCCGGATCAGAGTGCGTTGGTGGCTGAGCGGGATTCGGGGAAGATCAAGCGGATCGTTGATGGCTCGGTGAGTGACGTCGGCGAAGTGGAGGATGTGAATGCGTCGTCCGAGGGTGGGTTGCTCGGGCTGGCGGTGGATCCTGGGTATCCGGGTCGGCCGTACATCTACGTCTACTACTCCGGTAAGGACGACAACCGGATTGCCCGGATCACCTACCAGGACGGCAAGTTGTCGGATCAGCAGGTGATCCTGGAGGGGATTCCGGAGGCGGCGATCCACAACGGTGGGCGGTTGCGGTTCGGGCCGGACGGGTTTCTGTACGCCGGGACCGGCGACGGCGCGGATCAGCCGAACTCGCAGGACGACGGGTCGCTCGGTGGCAAGATCCTGCGCATCACCACAGAGGGCAAGGCGGCGCCTGGGAACCCGGACGGGCGCGTGTGGATCACCAAGGGACACCGCAACGTGCAGGGTCTCGCCTTCGACGGGAGTCAGTTGTACGCGGCGGAGTTCGGCCAGAACACGTGGGACGAGCTCAACGCGATCCAGCCCGGCAACAACTACGGCTGGCCGGCCGCCGAGGGGATCAGCGGGCTCGACGGCATGACCGACCCGATCGCCCAGTGGCCCACGACCGACGCATCGCCGTCGGGCATCGCGTTTACCCAGGGACACATCTTCATGGCGTCACTCAGGGGCCAGCGGCTCTGGGCGATTCCCGTTGCCAACGGCAAGCGAGTCGGCGAGCCACAGGCGTTCTTCACCAACCAGTACGGGCGTTTGCGCACCGTCGAGCTCGCCCCCGACGGCTCCCTGTGGCTGACCACGTCGAACCGGGACGGCCGCGGCGACGCGAAGAAGGGCGACGACCGCATCCTCCGGATCACGGTCAGCCGGCAGTAGACCACTTGCCAACCGTTTCAGCCCTTCGGTCGTCTGGTACTTGTGGAGAGAGTCCCACGACCTCAGGAGGAGATCGGTATGCCAACCGGCCAGGTGCCCGTTCCCAGCAGTGTGATCGCGTCAGTGAGCAGCTTCGACGATGCTCGGGCGACGGTCGGCTATCTGCGAAGTTACGGGATGGATGCGGCGAGCCTGGAGGTGGTCGGCGCCGAGCTCCGGCAGTCCGAGAGACAGCGGGCCGTCCCGGTCGCGCGACTCGCCGGCGTGTCCGCGCTGCAGGGCGCACTCCTCGGCGTTCTCGCCGCGATCTTCGTCACGCTCGTGGCCGAGACGACACTCAACGGTCTGGCCGTCGCCGTCTGGGGCTTCGTGTACGGCGTACTCGTCGGCGCACTGTGGGGATTGTTCCGCGGCCTCGTCCGGAACCGCCCGGATGCCGTCACCACCGAGGTCGTACCGACCCGGTTCGAGGTCCGCTGCCCAGCCGAGGATCTCGCCGTCGCCCAAAGCCTGCTCGCCGACGTCAGCGACGGCGGGGTCGAGCCAGAGCTGGATGAAAAGAACGACGAAAAGCACGCAGCCTGACAGTTCCGGGCCCCAGGTGAAACCACCCTGGGGCCCGGACGGTCAGATACCGAGCTTCGCGTTCAGCAGCTCGCGGACCTTCGCCGCGTCCGCCTGTCCACGCATGTCCTTCATGACGGCGCCGATCAGTGCACCGGCCGCGGCCGGCTTCCCGGAGTTGACCTTCTCGACCACGTCCGGGTTGGCCGCGATGGCCCGGTCGATCGCCTCGATCAGCGCCGAGTCGTCCGAGACCAGGGCAAGGCCGCGGGCCGCGATGATCGCGTCGACGGTCCCTTCGCCCTTGAGCAGACCGTCGAACACCTGCCGCGCGAGCTTGTCGTTCAGCGAACCGTCGTCGACCAGCTTCTGCACCGAGGCAACCTCGGCCGGGCCGACACCGAGCGCGTCGAGGTCCTGACCCGACTCGTTGGCCGCGCGGGCAAGCTCACCCAGCCACCACTTCTTGGCCGCCGCCGGGCTGACCCCGAGCTCGACGGTCGCGATGATCGGCTCGAGGGCGTTGCCGTTGACGACGTCGCGCATCTCGAGATCGGTGAAACCCCACTCCTCCTGCAGCCGGACCCGTCGCAGCGACGGCACCTCGGGCAGCGAAGCGCGGATCTCCTCGACCCACTCGCGCGACGGCGCGATCGGGACGAGGTCGGGCTCCGGGAAGTACCGGTAGTCCTCCGCGTCGGACTTCAACCGGCCGGACGTCGTGATCCCGGTGTCCTCGTGCCAGTGCCGGGTCTCCTGGACGATCTTCCCGCCCGCGGCCAGCACCGCAGCCTGCCGCGTGATCTCGTACGTGACCGCGCGCTCGACCGAACGGAACGAGTTCACGTTCTTCGTCTCGGTCCGCGTGCCCAGAACGCTGGACCCGCGCGGCTTCAGCGACACGTTCGCGTCACACCGCAGCGACCCCTGGTCCATCCGGCCGTCGGAGACGTCGAGCGCGAGCACCAGGTCACGCAGCATGCTCACGTACGCGCGCGCCACCGCGGCGGCCTTGTCCCCCGGCACCTCGATGGTCTTGGTGACGATCTCGATCAGCGGGATGCCGGCCCGGTTGTAGTCGACCAGCGAGTGCGACGCGCCGTGGATCCGGCCGGTCGCGCCACCGACGTGAGTGGACTTGCCGGTGTCCTCCTCCATGTGGGCGCGCTCGATCTCGATCCGGTAGACCTCACCGTCGACGACTACCTCGGTCCACCCGTTGAACGCGATCGGCTCGTCGTACTGGGAGGTCTGGAAGTTCTTCGGCATGTCCGGGTAGAAGTAGTTCTTCCGGGCGAACCGGCACCACTCGGCGATCTCGCAGTTCAGCGCGAGGCCGATCTTGATCGCGGACTCGACGCCGCGCCGGTTCATCACCGGCAGGGCACCGGGCAGACCGAGGCAGACCGGACAGGTCTGCGTGTTCGGCTCCGCGCCGAACTCGGTCTTGCAGCCGCAGAACATCTTCGACCTGGTGTTCAGCTCGACGTGGACCTCGAGGCCCATCACCGGGTCGTACTGCGACAGCGCGTCAGAAATCTCGAGAACGTCTGCGGTCATCGGGTCACCTCCAGCTCCGGAGCCTTGGTCATCAGCACGCCACCCCACTGGTCGGCCAGCGCGGACTCCAGCGCGGCACCGACGGTGTAGCACAGGTCGTCGCGCAGGACCGGCGCCATCACGTGGAAGCCGACCGGCAGCCCGTCCTCGTCGGCCAGGCCGCACGGGAACGACGCCGCGGCGTTGCCGGCCAGGTTGGACGGGATCGTGCAGAGGTCGTTCTTGTACATGGCGATCGGGTCGTTGATCCGGTCGCCGATCGCGAACGCCGTCGTCGGCGTCGCCGGTGAGACGAGCACGTCGACCTGCTCGTAGGCCTTCTCGAAGTCGCGGGCGATCAGCGTCCGCACCTTCTGCGCCTGCCCGTAGTAGGCGTCGTAGTACCCGCTCGACAACGCGTGCGTGCCGAGGATGATGCGGCGCTTCACCTCGGCGCCGAAGCCCGCCTCGCGGGACAGGCTCGTCACCCGCTCGGCGCTGTTCGTGCCGTCGTCACCGACGCGCAGCCCGTACCGCATCGCGTCGAACTTGGCGAGGTTGGACGACGCCTCGCTCGGCAGGATCAGGTAGTACGCCGGCAGCGCGTACTCGAAGTGCGGACACGAGACCTCGACCACCTCGGCGCCGAGCTTGGTGAGCAGCTCGACCGCCTCGTGGAAGCGCGCCTCGACACCCGGCTGGTATCCCTCACCGCCGAGCTCCTTGACCACACCGATCCGCAGACCGGTGACGTCGCCGTTGCGCGCCGCCGCAACCACGGCCGGGACCGGCTGGTTGATCGACGTCGAGTCCATCGGGTCGTACCCGGCGATCACCTCGTGCAGCAACGCCGCATCCAGCGTCGTCCGCGCACACGGCCCAGGCGTGTCCAGCGACGACGCCAGCGCGATCAGCCCGTACCGCGAGGTCCCGCCGTACGTCGGCTTCACACCGACCGTCCCGGTGAACGCACCGGGCTGCCGGATCGAGCCGCCGGTGTCGGTGCCGATGGCAAGCGGCGCCTCGTACGCCGAAATCGCGGCCGAGGACCCACCTCCCGAACCACCGGGGATCCGGCTCAGGTCCCACGGGTTGTGGGTCGTCCCGTACGCCGAGTTCTCCGTGGAGGAGCCCATGGCGAACTCGTCCATGTTGGTCTTGCCGAGGATCACGATGCCGGCCGCCTTGAGCCGCTGCACGACCGTCGAGTCGTACGGCGGCTTCCAGCCCTCGAGGATCTTCGAACCGGCTGTCGTCGGCACACCCTCCTGGGTCAGCACATCCTTCAGCGCGAGCGGGACACCGGCCAGTGGGCCGAGCGTCTCGCCCGCCGCGCGCTGCGCGTCCACGGCAGCGGCCTGCGCCAGCGCGCCCTCGGTGTCGACATGCAGGAACGCGTGCACGTCACCGTCGACGGCGGCGATCCGGTCCAGATGCGCCTGCGTGACCTCGACCGAACTGGCCTGGCCGGACGTCATCAACTCCGCGAGCTCGGCCGCGGTCTTGCGAGTGAGGTCAGACATCAGTCCTCCTCCAGGATCCGCGGCACCCGGAAGCGCTGCTCCTCCACGGCCGGCGCGCCGGAGAGCGCCTGCTCGGGTGTGAGGCACGGAACATTCTCGTCCGGGCGCATCACGTTGGTCAGCGGCAGGGCGTGTGAGGTCGGCGGAATGTCGTCCGCGGCCACCTGGCTGACCTGCCCGACCAGGGTGATGATCTGGTCGAGCTGTGGCGCGAGGTGGTCGAGCTCGGCGTCGCTGAGCTCGATCCGCGCCAGTTGCGCCAGGTGCGCAACCTCTTCGCGGGTAATCGAAGGCATGAACTGTCCAATGCTTGCAAAGTTGCCGATGGAGCCACAGGTTTCTAGTGGCACCCGAGCCATCCTAGTAGGCGGGAATGACAGTCTCGTGTCCTTGTCCCCCGGGCTGTGGACAAGCGGGTCGTGACCGTGGTGAGTTCAGTTGCTGGAAGGGCCGGGCGTGTCTTCGCGTTCCGCTCTGTAACATTGGCGGCGACAGGGCGTTACGCGCATGGTGATCGGCTGGGAGATGATCGTTCGGTGTTCCTGCTGCGATTGATCATCCCGGACCGGCCTGGTTCGCTCGGCACCGTGGCGACCGCCCTCGGTGAGGTGAACGCCGACATCCACGCGATCGAGATCGTCGAGCACCGGCGCGAGAACGGCACCGCCGTCGACGACATCGTGGTCGACCTGCCCCCCGGCGTGCTGCCCGACCGCCTCGTCTCGGCCTGCAACAGCGTCGAGGACGTCGAAGTGATCTGGTTCTCGCGGTACGGCGCCGGCGGCGGACTGCACATGGATCTCGAGGCCGTCGAGCAGATGACCTCGGCCCCGATGGACGCGATCGACATTCTGGTCGAGCAGTCGCCGGCCGTGCTGCACGCCGACTGGGCCGTGTTGCTGGACGGCACCGGTAGCGAGGTCAAGGTCGCGCTGGAGACCAGCGCCACGCCCGAGTTCGGCGAGAAGGCCGCTCAGTGGCTGCCGATGGAGAAGGCGACGACGCTGGAAGCGCCGGATCACAAGGGTTTGTCCGAGTCGGTGCTGGTCGCGGCGCCGCTGGAGTCCGACCGCCGGATCCTGGTCATCGGCCGCCGTGGCGGGCCCGAGTTCCTCGGCTCCGAGGTCGCCCGCCTGAGCTACCTCGCCTCCCTGGCCGTCACCATCCGCGCCAGCGCCTGACGACAGACAGACAAGGACCGCTCCCCGGTAAGCCGGGGAGCGGTCCTTTCTACGTGTACTGGAAGTAGGCGAGGGTCCACAGGCCGGCGATGATCAGCAGCACGACCACGCCGACCAGGATCACGATCAGGATGGCCTGGCTGTTGCTTCCGCCCCGGTCCGGCAGATCGAACTGGGTGGGACCCCAGGCCCCACCACCGTCGACGCGCCGAACAGCCTCCGGGGGTGGCGCGACCACGTCGCGTGAATCCCGCTTCTCCCGGGGGAACTTCATCCAGCCACTCCTCGTGTTTGCCCCAGCGCCAGATCAGACGTAGAACGACTCGTAGGTGATGTTGACCTCCTGCGAGGCGTAGCTGTCCGAGCCGTTGACCGTGATCTCGACCCGCCAACCGGCCACATAAGAAGCGTACGACTTGCCGTCGGAGTGGGCCTTGATGTACGCCTGCAGCGCTCCGACATCCGGGCCCTTCAGGCTCGCGAACACGTCGTTCATGGCGGACGTCAGCGTGTTCTTCACGTCGGACGGATCGCCGGAACCGCTCATGTCGACCACCTTCAGGCCTTCGCCCTGGCTGCCGTACATGTACACGCGCTGCTGGCCGGACCGGCCGACCGTCTTGAGGCAGGACGCCGTACAGACGTACTTCTTCGACTTCAGCACCGTCACCAGCTGGGCCTGCGTCGTCTGGAACGTCTTCTTCGGCAGGTCGTACGAGTCCGCACCGGACTTGCGGCCGGTCAGCTCGACCAGGTCACCGTCGTTGCTCAGCTGGAACTCGCCCCACTCGGTGCCGACCTTCTGGTCCTTCTGGCCGTTGCTGACCGCGTCCTGGACCTTCTTGACCGGGTCACCGCCGATGGTGTCGTTGCCGAGCGCCTGAAGCTGCGCGTCGAAGGTGACCTTGGCGTTGTTGACGTTGTCCTGGTTCTTCGAGATCAGGCGTACGCCGATGATCGTGCCGTCGGGCTGGAACTGGAACACCGCCTCGGCCTCGGTGGCGCCGTCGTACTTGAAGCACCCGCGCTGCGCACCCTGGGTGGTGTTGAACAGATCGCTGCAGCCGTAGCCGATGCCCTGCAGCTTCTCGGTCGCGGTCTTCGCCTGACCGGTCGCGTTGCCGAGCTCGCCGTTGTCCCCGCCACCCTCGCTCGGGTTACCGGACGGCTGCGTGGTGGTCGGGTTGTTGGACTCCGGCTCGTCCTTGCCGCCGAACGCGTGAATACCGAGGAAGACCAGCAGACCGATCAGCACGATGCCGACCACACCGCCACCGATCACCAGCGGCATCTTGTCCTTGCTGATCCCGCCAGGACCCTTGGAACCGCCACCAGGACCGCCCTGCTGCCACCCGGGCTGTCCGCCCTGCTGCTGGTGCTGCTGTTGCCAGCCGCCCTGTGGCTGCCCCTGCTGACCCCACGACTGCTGCTGGTACGGACCGCCTTGCTGCTGCGTGGAGCGCTGACCCCAACCACCCGGCTGCGAGGGCGGTTGACCCTGCGCGGGCTGACCCGCCTGCGGGCGCTGACCCCAACCACCCTGCTGCGGCGGCTGCTGCCCTTGCTGCGGCGGCTGACCCTGCTGCGGTGGCTGTTGAGCCGGTTGCTGAGCCGGTTGTTGGGCCGGTTGTTGGGGCCGTTGACCCCACCCACCCTGGCTCGGAGGCTGCTGCCCCCACCCGCCCTGCTGCGGCGGCTGTTGCGGCTGGCCGCCCTGTCCCCCTTGCTGCCCGCCTGGCTGGCCCCCCGGCTGCCCAGGACCCCACGGTCCCTGCGGCGGCGTCGTCATATTCGCTCCTTTTGACCCACGTCTCGACGTGCAAAGCTAACAGTCCGGCGGCTCAGTCAAGCCGCCGGACTCACCGAGCTACGACGCGCTCAGGCCTGCTCAGGATCCCCGGTCGTCGCCACGTCCGCCGCGGCCTCCGCGCCCTGGTCCAACAGCACCTGGAACCCGGCCGCGTCCAGGATCGGTACGCCGAGCTGCACAGCCTTGTCGTACTTGGATCCCGGTGAGTCACCGACCACCACGAACGACGTCTTCTTCGACACCGAGGACGCGACCTTGCCGCCACGCGACACGATCGCCTCGGTCGCCTCGTCGCGGCTGAATCCTTCGACCGTCCCGGTCACGACGACCGAGAGCCCGGTCAGGGTCTGCTCCACGGTCGGTCCGGTGCGGTCCGCGTGCAGCTCGACGCCGGCGGCCTTCCACTTGTCGACGATCGCCTCGTGCCAGTCGACCTCGAACCACTCGATCACCGCCCACGCGATCGTCGGCCCGACACCCTCGATCTCCGCCAGCTCTTCCTCGCTCGCCGCGCGAACCGCGTCGATGTCCGCGTACACGGCCGCGAGTGCCTGCGCCGCGGTCGGCCCGACGTGCCGGATCGACAGCGCGACCAACCCACGCGACAGCGGCTGCGTCTTGGCCTGCTCGAGGTTCGCGATCAGGCGATGAGCGTTCGCCGACAGCGCTCCGGCCTTGGTCGTGAAGAACGAACTCCGCGCCAGGTCTTCCTCGGTCAGCCCGAACAGATCGCCCTCGTCGGTGATCAGCCCATCGCCGATCAGCGCATCCGCCGCCTTGAACCCCAGCACCTCGATATCGAACGCCGATCGCCCGGCCAGATGGAACAGCCGCTCGCGCAACTGCGCCGGACACGCCTGGGTGTTCGGGCAACGGATGTCGATGTCGCCCTCCTTCATCGGCCGCAGCACCGTGTTGCAGGACGGACAGTTCGTCGGCATCACCCACGGCTTAGCGTCCTTGGGCCGCAGCTCGATCACCGGGCCGAGGATCTCCGGGATGACGTCACCGGCCTTGCGCAGTACGACGGTGTCGCCCGGATACACACCCTTGCGCTCGACCTCGCGCGCGTTGTGCAGGGTCGCGAACTCGACAGTCGACCCGGCGACGCGGACCGGCTCCATCACGCCGTACGGAGTGACTCGACCGGTGCGGCCGACGTTGACCTCGATGCTGAGGAGCTTGGTGGTGACCTCCTCCGGCGGGTACTTGTAGGCGATCGCCCAGCGCGGCGCGCTCGACGTGGACCCCAACGCGCGCTGCAGGTCGACCTCGTCCACCTTCACCACGACACCATCGATCTCGTGGTCGACCGAGTGCCGGTTCTCGCCGTAGTACGCGATGAACTCGTTGACCTGATCAAGCGTCTCGACCTTGCGAGCCCGGTCACTGACCGGCAGACCCCAAGCCTTGAACTGCTCGTACGCCGATGACAGCCGGCTGACGTGATATCCGTCCACCCGGCCCAGACCGTGGACGACGAAGCGCAGCGGGCGGGTCGCGGACACGCGCGGATCCTTCTGCCGCAGCGATCCGGCCGCACTGTTGCGTGGATTCGAGAACGGGTCCTTGCCCGCCTCGACCAGGTGCGCGTTCAGCTCCTCGAAGTCCTCGACCCGGAAGTAGACCTCGCCGCGGACCTCCAGGAACGACGGCAGGTCCTGGCCGGTCAGCTCGTTCGGGATGCTCTTGATCGTGCGGACGTTGAGCGTGACGTCCTCACCGGTCCGGCCGTCGCCGCGGGTGGCACCGCTGACCAGCTTGCCGTCCTCGTACACCAGGTCGAGCGCGAGCCCGTCGACCTTCAGCTCGCAGATGAACCCGCTGTCGTGGATCTGCTGGAGCGTAACCTCGCGCTCCAGACGCTTGGCCCACGCCTCCATCTGCTCGGCGGAGAACGCGTTTCCCAGGCTCTCCATCCGGGTCGGGTGCTGCTTGGGGGTGAACAGCGTGGAGATCGGAACGCCGACCTTCTGCGTCGGTGAGTCCGGCGTCCGCAGCTCGGGGTACTTCTCCTCGATCGCCTGCAGCTCGTGCATCAGCGCGTCGAAGTCCGCGTCCGAGATGGTCGAGGTAGCCAGGTAGTACCGCTCCCGGTGCTCCTCGATCTCCTTGCTCAACGCCGCATGCCGAGCCCGAACTTCCGCAATCTCCTCGCTCATAAGCAGAATCTACAAGGCGCCACGGACATTTCAGGAAGGAAAGATGAGCCGCCTCCGGCGGCGATGTGGGGGCGGCACCGACGTTTTAGCTGTTCTCCGCACCTTCGGCGACTGCATCTGCGGTACGGCGCAACAGTTCCAGGCGGGTCCGTGCGTCGGCCGGCGACGGTGCGGCAGCGAGCCCACAGGCGGGCGTGATCACGACCTGCTTCAAGAACTCCGGGTCCAGCCCGAGCTCTCGCCACCGACGAACCAGCGGGTCCGCGGCCTGCTCCGGATTCGGCAATGCGCCCGTCGTAGGGATGAGACCGGCGTACAGCGTGGTTCCAGCCTCCACCGCGATCGCAATCTGATCCCAGGCGGCGTTGTTGAGCAGCGAGACGTCCACAGCCATCCCAGTCGCACCAGACTTGGTGAACACCTCGATCGGCGGCCGCGCAGCACAGCAATGGACGACTGTAGGTGCCGCAGTAGTGACAAGACTCAACAACTCAACCGCACCCGGCCCATCCACCGACCGGTGCTTACTCCAGCCAGATGCAGTCGGAACAGCCCCAGCCAACACAGCAGGCAGCGCAGGCTCATCGATCTGTACGACGACCTCCGCGCCAGGCACCCGCCGCCGCAGCTCGGCCACGTGGTCCGCCAGCCCCATCGCCAGTGCCTCAGCCAGGTCCCGCCGAGCGCCATAGTCGGCCAGAACCTTGTCCCCGCGCGGCAGCTCGACAGTAGACGCCAGCGTCCACGGCCCGGTCAGCTGCACCTTGAAAGGCCCGCTGTACCCGTCCGCGAACTCCTCGACCACATCCATGTCCTCAGCCAGCAACGACCGCGCCCGCCGCTGATCCAGACTCGCCCGCGGGTCAGTCCCCCCGGTCAGCCGCCACCCGGCCGGCTGCAGATCCGCGGCCAGCTCAGTCAGTACGGCGACCGCCCGGCTCACCATGTCGCCGTACGGACGGACCGGCAGCTCAGCCAGGAACGGGATGTCCACCGCCTCGAGCAGGACCTTGGTCCACTCGCGAATGTCGTCTCCCGGCAGTGAACCCAGACCGGTAGTCGTCATGCGTGCTGCGCCGCCACGCGCGCGACCGTGTCGATCGTCGCCGATCCGATCACCCGCGTCCCGTCGTACAGCACCACTGCCTGACCTGGCGCGACCGCGGCCGTCGCCTCGTTGAAGGCCACGTGCACCTCGTCGCCCTCGAGCCTGGCCGTCACAGCGACCTCTTCGCCGTGTGCACGCAACTGGGCCTTGACGTTCAGCTCCGACGCGGGCGCCGGACCACACCAGCGTGGCTTCGACGCGGTCAGATGCGAGACCGCCAGCTCCTCGCGTGAACCGACCGTCACCGTGCGATCCACCGGGCTGATGTCCAGCACGAACCGCGGCTTGCCGTCGGCCGCCGGCGTACCGATCTTCAGGCCCTTGCGCTGACCGACGGTGAAACCGTGCGTGCCCTTGTGCTCGCCGAGCTTGTTGCCCTGGGCATCGACAATGTCACCCGGCGCCTCGCCGAGCTGCTGGCTCAGGAAGCCCGGAGTGTTGCCATCGGCAATGAAGCAGATGTCGTGGCTGTCCGGCTTGGCGGCAACGGACAATCCACGGCGCTCCGCCTCTTCCCGCACCTCGGTCTTGACCGTGTCACCGAGCGGGAAGAACGCGTGCGCGAGCTGCTGCTGGGTCAGGACTCCCAGCACATACGACTGGTCCTTGGCCGGATCGACAGCGCGGTGCAGCTCCCGACCTGACGGCGCGTCCACGATCCGCGCGTAGTGCCCGGTCGCGACCGCGTCGAAGTCGAGGGCGAGCGCCCGTTCGAGCACGGCGCTGAACTTGACCTTCTCGTTGCAGCGCAGACACGGGTTCGGCGTGCGGCCGGCGGCGTACTCACTGACGAAGTCCTCGACCACGTCGGCGTGGAACCGCTCGGCCAGATCCCAGACGTAGAACGGGATGCCGATCACGTCCGCGGCCCGGCGTGCGTCGCGGGAGTCCTCGATCGTGCAGCAGCCGCGCGCGCCGCTGCGGTACGACTGCGGGTTCCGGCTCAGGGCCAGGTGCACTCCGACCACGTCGTGCCCGGCCTCGACCATCCGCGCCGCCGCGACGGCGGAGTCGACCCCGCCGGACATGGCTGCGAGTACCCGCATCAGTGATTCCTTCCTACGTTCTGCAGACCGGCGGACTTCGCCCGCTCCACGACCGGTCCGATGTTCGTCAGTACGGCGTCGATGTCAGCGGCTGTGGTCGTGTGTCCAAGGGTGAACCGCAGCGACCCACGGGCGCGCTGGTCGTCGTACCCCATCGCAAGCAGCACGTGGCTCGGCTCGGCAACCCCGGCGTTGCAGGCGGAGCCGGTCGAGACCTCGATCCCGCGCGCGTCCAGCAGCAGGAGCAGCGAGTCACCCTCGCAGTCGCTGAAGGACAAGTGTGCGTTGTTGGGCAAGCGGTCGGTCGGATCGCCCGACAACTGAGCGCCCTCGACGGTACTCACCACGCCGTCGATGAGGGCGTCCCGCAACTCCGTCAGCCGGGCCGCCTCGTCCGCCTGATGCTTGATCGCGTGGTCGACGGCCGCTGCGAACCCGGCCGTCGCGGGTGTGTCCAGCGTGCCGGACCGTACGTCGCGCTCCTGCCCACCACCGTGCAGGATCGGCGTCAGCTTGGTCTCCTTGTGCACAACGAGCGCACCGATCCCGTACGGCCCGCCGAGCTTGTGAGCCGAGACGGTCATCGCGTCGACACCCAGCTCGGCGAAGTCCACCGGCACCTGCCCGATCGCCTGGACCGCATCGGTGTGCACGGGTACGCCGTACTCCTGCGCGATCTCCGCGACCGCACGGATCGGCTGGATCGTGCCGACCTCGTTGTTGGCCATCATCAGCGTGACGAACGACACTGACCCGGGATCGCTCTCGATGGCCCGGCGTACGTCGTCCGGCCGCACCCGGCCGAGGCCGTCGACCGGAAGCCACTCGATCTCGGCCTGCTCGTGCTGGCCCAGCCAGATGGCCGGATCGAGCACGGCGTGATGCTCGATACCGCTCAGCAGGATCCGGCGCCGGCGGGGATCCTCGGCCAGCCGGGCCCACCACAGGCCCTTCAGTGCGAGGTTGTCCGCCTCGGTACCGCCGGAGGTGAACACGACCTCACTGGGCTGTGCCCCGAGCGCCGCGGCGATCGTCTCGCGCGATTCCTCCACCGTCCGCCGGGCCGCCCGGCCGGAGCCGTGCAGCGACGACGCGTTGCCGGTCCGCCCGAGGTGACAGGTCATCGCCTCGATCGCGGCCGGGAGCATCGGAGTCGTCGCCGCGTGATCCAGATACACCACGCGCCGCTCGGAAGAAGTCATAACAGTTTCAAGGGTATGTCCGCCGAGCTTGTTCCCACGCATCCGACCAGAAATGAGACCGCCCGGGCCCCACTGTGGGGACCCGGACGGCAGGCGTCAGCCCTTGCGCTTGGTGACCTCTTCGGTGGCGGCGGGGAGGACCTTGTGGAGGTCGCCGACGACGCCGAAGTCGACCAGCTCGAAGATCGGGGCTTCCTCGTCCTTGTTGACCGCGACGATCGTCTTCGAGGTCTGCATGCCGGCGCGGTGCTGGATCGCGCCGGAGATACCGGCCGCGACGTACAGCTGCGGCGACACCGTCTTGCCGGTCTGGCCAACCTGGTACGCGTGCGGGTACCAGCCGGAGTCGACGGCCGCACGCGACGCGCCCACCGCGGCCCCGAGCGAGTCGGCGAACGCTTCGATCGGTCCGAAGTTGCCACCGGTGCCACGTCCGCCGGACACGATGATCGCGGCCTCGGTCAGCTCCGGGCGACCGGTCGCCTCGCGCGGCTTGGTGTCGGTGATCCGCGCGGTCTTGGCGGCGTCGGAGATCGTCACGTCGAACTCCTCCACCTCCGGCGAGGTCTCCGCCGCTTCCGGCGTGGCGGCGTTCGGCTTGACCGTGATGATCGGCGTGCCGTGGGTGACCTTCGCCTTCACGGTGAAGTTGCCCGCGAACACGGACTGCGTGGTCACCGGACCGGCCTGAACGTCGACCGCGTCGGTGATCAGCCCGGACTCCAGCTTGACCGCCAGCCGGGCCGCGATCTCCTTGCCCTCGGCGTTCGACGAGATCAGGATCGCCGACGGCTCGATCTTCGCCGCGACCTGCTGCAGCGCCTCGGCCTTCGGAGCGACCAGGTACTGCGTGAGGTCCGGATTCGTCAGCGCGATCACCTTGGTCGCGCCGTACTGACCGAGCGCGGGCAGTGCGTCCTGCACACCCTCGCCGATGAAGACCGCGACCGGCTCACCCAGCCGCCGCGCGATCGTGAGGAGCTCGGCGGTCGTCTTGCGGACAGTGCCCGCGGTGTGGTCAACGAGAACCAGAACGTTCGACATGAACTGATCGCCCCTCAGAGGAACTTGTTGGTGGACAGGAACTCGACGAGCTGAGCGGCACCACTACCGTCGTCGGTAACGATCGTGCCGGCGCTGCGCGGCGGACGGGCGGTCACCTCGACCACCTCGGTCCACGCACTCGCGCCACCCACCTGCTCGGGGGAGATCTCCAGGTCGGTCAGCGACCAGGTCTCGACCGGCTTCTTCTTCGCGGCCATGATCGCCTTGAACGACGGGTACCGCGGCTCGTTGGCCTGGTCGGACACCGACAGCACCAGCGGCAGCGTGCCCTCGATCGTCTCGCTCGCGGTGTCGCCGTCACGGCGGATCCGGACGGTCTGCCCGTCGACGGTCACCTCCGAACCCAGCGTCACCGCCGGCAGCCCGAGCCGCTCCGACACCATCGCCGGCACGACACCCATGCCGCCGTCGGTCGAGCCCATCCCGAACACGATCAGGTCCGCTTCGAGCTTGGCCAGCGCCTTCGCCAGGATCAGCGAGGTCGCGACCGCGTCGGAGCCGTGGATCCCGTCGTCGATCACGTGGACACCGGCGTCGGCGCCCATCTGCAGGCCCTTCTTCACCGCGTCCGCCGCCTGCTCCGGGCCAACGGTCAGCACCGTCACCTCGGCATCGCCGGCTTCTTTCACGGTCAGGGCAGTCTCGACGGCGTACTCGTCCAGCTCCGACAGCAGCCCGTCGACCCCGGCGCGGTCCACCGTGTTGTCCTCGGAGCGGAACCGACGGTCCGCCGTGGCATCCGGCACGAACTTCGCGCAGACGACGATCTTCATAGCGTGTGGGACCCCTTCTGGTTAACGGTCTCTGCCCAGCCTGCCACGGATGTTACTCGCGAGAAACATAAGCCACGTGCGAGCCCCATCACACCCCCGGCGCGCCCTCAGGCTATCCGACCGTGATCCGCACCGATCCGGACGGGACGATCACCCAGAGCGTTTGGCCGATCACCCGTCGGGTACCCGTCGGGTGTTAGTTGCTCACCGCAAACAACACACGGGGTTGATCGCAATGACCATGCAAGGAATCGAGAAGGTTGTCGGCGAGACGGCGTACGACGGAGCCGGCGACAAGGTCGGGTCGGTCGGGAATCTGTATACCTCCGACACCACCGGACAGCCGGAGTGGGTGACGGTGAACACGGGGATGTTCGGCACCAAGCACACGTTCGTCCCGCTCGCCGGTGCGCACGTCGAGGGCGATGGCCTCCATCTCGCGCCGACGAAGTCGAAGATCAAGGAAGCACCGCGCGTCGACGCCGGCGGACACCTGTCCGAGCAGGAGGCATCGCAGCTCTACCAGTACTACGGACTGCGGTTGCCGCAGCAGACCCGTGGCCAGCAGATGGGCCAGCAGGCCGGTGGTAAGCATCGCGATACCGAGAGCGGCCAGCAGAACGGCGATCAGAGCATGATTCGGTCCGAGGAGCAGTTGCGGGCCGGGACCGAGACGGTCGAGTCCGGTCGGGTCAGCCTGCACAAGTACGTCGTGACCGAGGAGCAGCAGGTCACCGTGCCGGTGAGCCATGAAGAGGTTCACGTGGTTCGCGAGCCGCTGGCCGAAGGTGACGGACGGCGTGGCGACGCCGCGATCGGCGACGAGGATCGCGAGGTCGTCCTGCACGAGGAGCGGGTGGTGGTCGCGAAGGAGACCGTGCCGGTCGAACGCGTCGGCCTCGAGACCGAGACGGTCCGCGGCGAGGAGCAGGTCTCCGACACCGTCCGCAAGGAACAGATCGAGGTCCAGGGCCTCGACGACACCAAGAAGAAGCACTGATCCACCGGAGCTCCTAGGGTGGCAGCTGTGATGGAGACGTTGCAGCTGACCGGGGAGCGGACCGCACCGGGGATCTGGCATGAGAACTACTGGTTCGCGCGTCATGACGCCGCTTACCGGTGGATCATCGCCAACCTGCCGGCCGGAGGACGCGTACTCGACGCGGGATGTGGTGAAGGGTACGGCGCCGAGTTACTCCGGTCGGCAGGCGCGGGCTTCGTGGCTGGTCTCGACTACGAAACCGCGACTCTCGAGCACGTACGCCGGGTCTATCCACAGATCACCGTGGTTCGCGGCAACCTGGTGCAGACGCCGTACGCGAACAGTTCCTTCGACCTGGTCACGTCGATGCAGACGATCGAGCATCTCTGGGAGCAGCCGCGGTTCGTCGCCGAGTGTGCGCGCATCGTCGGGCCGGCAGGCACCGTCGTCCTGAGTACGCCGAACCGCCTGACCTTCCCGAGCGGCAACTGGTACCACACCCGCGAACTGACCGCCGCCGAGTTCACCGAGCTCCTCGAACCACACTTCGAGATCACCCACGCTCTCGGCCTCCACCACGGCGACCGCCTACGGACGTGGGAGGGTCAGCACGGCTCCTGCGTGGACGCACAGCTCGCATCGCCGTACGACGAATGGGACGCCGGGCTCAGCACCCTCGTCCGGACCACCACCGCCGCCGACTTCGAGATCCGCCCAGGCACGCTGGACGAATCTCTCGATCTCATCCTCGTGGCGAAGCCTACGGACGGACGAAGCGCTCGATGATCTTGCCGGCGATCAGGTAGACCAGGGCCGCGATCCCCCAGTTCACCAGGAGCGTGTTCTTCGCGGTCTCGAGCCGGAACAGGTCCTTGAACGGGCCGACCAGGTCGTGTCCGCGCTCGAGGATCCAGCGCACGATCTCGTTGCTCTGGTTGGTCTGGTCGAGCGCGGTGAACAGCGCACCGAGCGCCAGCACGGCGGCGGCGAGAACGGCGATCAGCCAGATCAGCGATGCGATCAGGTTCCGCAGTTTGCGTACGCCGGAACCCACCGAGCTCAACGCCTGCTGGCCCCGGCCTGACGAACCCTTACCCGACGAACCCTTGCCCGAGCTGACCGCGGTCCGGCCGGTCGGCGGTTTGTTGCCGGATGCACCGGCTGACGCCGCGGACACCCGCCCGACCGGCTTCGTCACCGAGGTCTCGGCCGGACCAGTGCCGTCGCCGGCAGGCTTCGGCGCGGCCTCCTCCGAGTCGGTCGCACCCCCACCAGCACCCGAACCGGCACCTGAACCAGCACCCGAACCAGCAGCAGCACTTGCGGCCGCCTTCTCGCGGGCCTTCTGCTCGGCGACGATCTCCGCGGCGGTCTTCGCCCGGCCCGTCTTCGTGGCGGTCGCGGTCGAACCCGAACCCGAACCCGTCTCCGCACCGGCGTCCGTCGTACCGGCCTGCTCGGCTTCGGCGGCCCCAGAGCCCGCTACAGAGCCCGCAACAGGGCCCGATCCTGCCTTCTCGTCCTTGGTACTCACGTCGTCCATCTCCTCAGCCGGGGTCGGTTCCTCGTCCGTCACCACTGCTGCTACCTCTGCTTCTGGCCCTGGTATCGGCTCGGTGGCCGGCGGTCTCCTGCGCCGGTTCACCGGGACCGGGCGCGGCGACAACCTGCGCCGGGCGCCCGCGATCGGCGCCGGTGCCGGGGTTGATGCCCCTGTTGATGCCGGGGTTGATGCCGGCGCGCCGTCCGCAGCTGCTGTCTGCGTCTGTACCTCTGAGTCCACCTTGCGATTCACGCCCATATCCGGATCGTTTGTTTCAAGCACTGGTTCCAACGTAGCGCCCTGGGGTTCCGTCACGATCGGAACCGGGTCGACGGCGCGGATCCGGGCTCGCGTGATCGAGTCGTCGGCCGCCGCCTGGTCCAGCAGCGACGGCCCACCCGAGGGCGCGCCAGAGGGCGCGGCAGGGGGATCCAGCCCGGCCTGATCAGCCATGGCGGGTCTCCTTTCCGGCCGTCAACCGATCGTGAGGGACGTCTGACGCCTCGTGCGGGCCATAGTGCCCGACCGGTGAGTAACTTGAGAACCCCTCACCGAGATCCTCTTTCGCACCCGCCTCCGGCGGAGCCCCGGTCCGGAGCCGTTCGGCGATCCGGTCGTTGGCCTCGGCCAGCCCGGCCAGGTACCGGCGGCGGGCCGCACCGGCGGCGTAGCGCGTGGTCCGATCGGCGACGACGACAGCGGGAACTCCAGCGGCGACGGCGTACGCAGGAATGTTGCCACGGGCAACACTGTTGGCGCCGATCACCACGCCGCGGCCGATATCGGTGCCGCGGGTGACGGTCACCTTCGTGGCCAGCCAGCAGTCCGGGCCGATCCGGACCGGCGTCTTGACCAGGCCCTGGTCCTTGATCGGCAGATCCAGATCGTCGGTCTTGTGGTCGAAGTCGCAGATGTAGGTCCAGTCGGCGATCAACGTGGACGCGCCGATCTCGATGTCCAGATAACAGTTCACGGTCACGTCCCGGGCGAACACGACCTTGTCGCCGATCCGCAATGTGCCCTCGTGCGCACGCAGCCGGGTCTCGTCACCGAGGTGCACCCACTTGCCCAGCACGATCCGGCCGTGGCCGGGCCGCGCCACGATCTCGAGGTGCTTGCCCAGGAACACGAATCCCTCGGTGATCACCTGCCGGTGGCGCAACTTGAACCAGGCGAACCGCCAGTAGCGCTTCAAGTAGTACGGCGTCCAGGCCCGATGGCGCACCACCCAGCCAAGATTCGCCGCGGTCAACAACCGCATTGCGTCACCCTACTGCTCTGAATTCCTTCCCCGCCCCGGGGCCACTCCAGTAATCGAGACGTTGTAGTACAGCTCGTCGGGCACAACATTCGACAGCACCTTGTCCACCTTCGACAGCTGCAGCCACGACTTATACGCGAACATCCGCCACCCGAACCCGAGCTTCTGCTCCGGAACCGCCGCCTCGAACGTCCGGATCGGCCACCCGACCCACGCCGCCAACAGCTCCTCGGTGACAGTCCGTACGTCGGAAGCCCCGGCCCGCGAAGCCATCCGGGCCAGCGTGTCCGGGTCGAACGTGTGCAGGTCGACGACCGCTTCCAACGCGGCCGCGCGCGACGACTCGTCCAGCTCGGCCTGCGGGCGACGCCAGTCGGTCAACGCGGGCAGCTTGGTGACGTTGGTGGTCGCCCACCAGGTGAAGCGGGACAGGCGTCGCGCCACGAAGTCGCCGTACCGGGTCGGTTCGCCGCAGATGACGAAGCGGCCGCCGGGCTTGAGCACGCGCAGCATCTCGCGGAAGGCGAGCTCGACGTCCGGGATGTGGTGGATGACGGCGTGCCCGATGACGAGGTCGAAGGAGTTGTCGTCGTACGGGAGTTTCTCGGCGTCCGCGACCCGGCCCTCGACCGCGAACCCGAGGGTCTTCGCGTTCTTCTTGGCCGCCTCGACCATGCCGGGCGAGAGATCGGTGACGTGGGCCTCGTCGAGGACTCCGGCCAGCTTGAGGTTCAGGGTGAAGAAGCCGGTGCCGGCGCCGATCTCGAGCGACTTGCCGTACGGCCAGCCGTCGGTGCCGGCGATCGCGGTGAAGCGGTCCCGGGCGTAGGTCACGCAGCGTTCGTCGTACGAGATCGACCACTTCTCGTCGTACGTCGACGCTTCCCAGTCGTGGTAGAGCACCTGAGCGAGCTTGTTGTCGTTCCAGGCCGCCTCGACCTCTTCGGCGGTCGCGGCGGGCTTCTCGGCAGAGGTCGTCATCAGATTCCCTTGAATTCGGCTTTTCCGGGCCCGTTCTCGACGAAGGACTTCATCCCGATCGTGCGGTCCTCGGTGGCGAACAGGCCGGCGAACTGCTGGCGCTCGATCTCCAGGCCGGTGGTCAGGTCCACGCCGAGGCCGGAGTCGATCGACTGCTTGGCCGCGCGGAGTGCGAGGGCTGCGGCGTGGGAGAACTGCTTGGCCCAGGCAACGGCCGCGTCGTACACCTCGGCGGCCGGGACGACCTTGTCGACCAGACCGATCGCGAGCGACTCGGTCGCGTCGACGAAGCGGCCGGTGAAGATGATGTCCTTGGCCTTCGACGGGCCGACCAGGCGGGACAACCGCTGGGTGCCGCCGGCGCCCGGGATGATGCCGAGCAGGACCTCGGGCTGGCCGAGCTTGGCGTCGTCGGCCGCGATCCGGTAGTCGGCGCAGAGGGCGAGCTCACAGCCGCCACCGAGCGCGTACCCGGTGACCGCGGCGACCGTGGGCTTGGGGATCGCGGCAACCGCGGACAGCGAGGCCTGCAGTGGGCCGGAGCGCTTGACCATGTCGGCGTACGACATGTCCGCCATCTCCTTGATGTCCGCGCCGGCGGCGAAGACGCGCTCGCCGCCGTAGATCACGACCGCCCGGACGTCGTCGTTCGCACCCGCCTCGACGGCGGCGACGCGGATCTCCTCCTGGACCTGGATGTTCAGCGCGTTCAGCTTCGGCCGGTCCAGCCGAATCGTGCCGACCCCGTCGCTGACGGTGAGGTTCACGAACTCGCCCATTCCACGCTCCTTACCAGCGGGTCACATTCCCGGGAACCGTACCGGACCAAGTCAACCCGCTGGTGCTGGGGCTAGAGGTTCACCGGTTGGCCCGTGGTGGCCGAGCGGCGGGCTGCGTCGACGATGCGGAGGGTTCGCAGGCCTACGGCGCCGTCTGGTTGGGGGATGGTGGTGGGGGGTTGGCCGGGCTGGGCCGGGCCGGATGCGCGGACCGCCTTGAGGAAGGTGTTGAGCATGGTCGCGTCGTAGTTGTCGATGATCGACAGGTACACCTCGCCCTTGGCGTCGGTGCCGCCGATGTGCGGGCCGAAGGGCTCGATCTCGACCGAGCCGTTGGTCCCGGTGACCTGCAGCGTCACGCCACCCCAGGTCGGGCCGTTGTCCGGCACGCTCCACGAGCAGTCGATCGTTGCCAGCAGCCCGTTGTCGTAGTTGATCGTGACCAGTCCCCCGGTCTCGACGTCGACGCCCTTGTCCTGCTGCAGGATTCGGTTCGCGGCGGCGTACACGCGGGTCGGCGACGCGCCGCCGGTCAACCCGTCGATGAGGTCCGCGCAGTGCACGGTGTGGTCGACCAGCGCACCACCACCGGCCAGCTTCGCGTCCGTGAACCACTTCCGCGACCCGAACGGCATCATCCCGTTGTTCGTCCCGAGCACGGCGAACACGTCCCCGAGCAGCCCCGCCTCGACGGATGCGCGCAACCGCAGGTACTGCGGCGAGAACCGCACCGGATACGCCACCATCAGGATCGACCCCGACGCCTCGCACGCAGCGAGCATCGCCTCACCATCGGCGACCTCGGTCGCCAGCGGCTTCTCGCAGAGCACGTGGGCACCAACCGCGGCGGCCCGCTCGACCAGGTTGCGGTGCAGCGCATTCTCGCTCGTCACGACGACCGCATCCGGTCCCCAGGCGAACAGTTCGTCGTACGTGTCGACGTACGGCAGGTTCAGTTTCTTGGCGAACTCCGCACCGCGTGGGCCTTCGTCGGGAGCGTCGGCGCCGTCCGGGTCGGCCGCGAGGACCTCGACGTCCGGCAACTGGTTGAGCAGCCAGGCGTACGACATCGCGTGCATGTGCGCGAACGACGCGATGCCAACCTTGAGAGTCATGCCGCCGCTCCGCTCGGGTCGAAGGTCTTCATGTCGATCGCCTGGCCGGTCTCCATCGACGCGCGCGCGGCCTCGGCGAGGTACACCGCGTTCGCGCCGTCCAGGGCGCTGACGCGCGGCTCGGGTCCGCCGCGCAGGGCAACGGCGAGCTCACGCAACTGGGTCAGGTACGGGCTCTCGCCCAGGGTGTTCGCGGGAATCATCAGGTCGGCCGCGGCCGCGCCGTTCTGCAACTCTTCGCTGTAGCCGGTGACCGAGTCGGAGCTGTACTTCAGGACTCCGCCCGATCCGGCGATGTTGTAGCCGGTCACGAAGTGCGAACCGGACGCTGCCCAAGTGGCCCGGCAATGGCTGATCGCGCCAGAGGCGTGGGTCAGCGTCACGTGCGCCGCGACGACGAGCGGGCTGGTCCCGTCCACGGTCGGCGGGTTCTGTACGGCGTACACGCTCACGACATCACCCGAGATCCACCGGGCCTGGTCGAGGTCGTGCACCATCAGGTCCATGATCACGCCGCCGGACCGGGCCACATCGCCGTACCAACTGCCTGCGGGCGACGCCGCCTGGCGATAGAAGCGCGCCACCGCAACGTCGCCGATCCGGCCGTCCACGACCGCGGCGTGGGCGGTCGCGTACGCGGGAAAGAAGCGGACGACATGCGCCGGATACACGCGGACACCGGCCGCCGTGGCGGCAGCGATCACCTCGTGCGAGTCGGCGGCGGTCAGGGTGAGTGGCTTCTCGCAGATGACGTCCCGGCCGGCCTTGATCGCGGCCAGCGTGACTTCCTTGTGCGTCGCGGACGGCGTCACGATGTCGGCGAACTCGGCCTCGGCCAGGCAGGCGTCCAGCGAGCTCGCGACCTCGAGGTCGTACTGCTCGGCCAGCTGCTCGGCTCCCTCGACGGAGTGCACCAGGACGCGGGCACCGAGTGCCTTCCACGCGCCGACATGAAGATGTGCGATGTTGCCCGCGCCGATCAGACCGACGGTCAGACCGGCCAACTGTTGCGACATGAGGCCCCTCAGTCCCGGTAAATTAGTAACGGTTCTTGCGTATCATTGCGCAGAGTCGTTCGCAAGCACCGTCTCATGAACACATCCACCATTGATATCGTGAACTTCCCCCGCCCCCGCGACGGTTCGAGAGGTCTTGTGCAGAATGTGCCGGTGACCGACGCGACCGCCGCCCCGAGTGCTCTCGGCCAGCCACCCGAGGCCCAGCCGCGGCTGGGGGCAGTGGTCCAGACCGACGGGACGGCGTTCACGCTGTGGGCTCCCTCGGCCGACCGTGTCGAGCTCGCGCTCGTCGCCGACGACGGCAGCCAACGAAACGTCGATCTGGCGCAGACCGGTGAGTTCTGGACCGGATTCGTCGCTGGCATCGGGGCGGGCCAGCGGTACGGGTACCGCGTGCACGGCCCCTTCGACCCGTCCAACGGACTGCGTTTCAACCCGTCCAAGCTCCTGCTGGATCCGTACGCGCGGGCGATCGACGGCTCACTGGACTTCTCCAGTCCGCTGATCTACGACTCCTCCGACGACGACTCCGCCGGCCATGTGCCCGTCGGCGTCGTGGTCGCCGACTCCGATCCCCCACAGCCGATCAGCAGGCCGGTGCACTGGGG
Organism: Kribbella sp. NPDC055071; assembly: GCF_053608045.1. Classification (NCBI taxonomy): domain Bacteria; kingdom Bacillati; phylum Actinomycetota; class Actinomycetes; order Propionibacteriales; family Kribbellaceae; genus Kribbella; species Kribbella sp. NPDC055071. The sequence goes on along the minus strand of NZ_JBSGUS010000003.1, from coordinate 204,550 downwards.
TGAAACGGTCATCTACGAGCTGCACACCAAGGGTTTCACCAAGCTGCATCCCGACGTACCCGAGCATCAGCGCGGGACGTACGCCGGCCTGTCACACCCGTCCGTGATCAACTATCTGATCGAGCTCGGCGTGACGTCGGTCGAGTTGCTGCCGATCCACCACTTCCTGACCGAGCCCGCGATCGCGGCCCGCGGCCTGCCGAACTACTGGGGTTACAACACCCTCGGGTTCTTCGCCCCGCATGCGCCGTACTCGTCGGCCGGCTCCTGCGGTGAGCAGGTGCACGAGTTCAAGGCGATGGTCGCCGCGTTCCATGCCGCGGGCATCGAAGTGATCCTGGACGTGGTCTACAACCACACTGCCGAAGGTGGATTCGACGGCCCGACGCTGAGCTTCCGCGGCATCCACAACCGGGCGTACTACCGGCTCACCCACGGCGGCACGATGTACGACGTGACCGGCACGGGCAACTCGGTCGACACCTCACACCCGCAGGTACGGCGGCTGGTGATGGACTCGCTGCGGTACTGGGTCGAGGAGATGGGCGTCGACGGATTCAGATTCGACCTGGCCGTGACGCTGATCCGCAACGAGCGGCACGAGGTCGACACGGCCGACCACCCGTTCCTCGCCGAGGTCGCCGCCGATCCGGTACTGGGCCGGGTCAAGCTGATCGCCGAGCCGTGGGACGTCGGCCCGTTCGGCTACCAGGTCGGCAATTTCGGCACACCGTGGTCGGAGTGGAACGGCATCTTCCGGGACAGCGTCCGCGACATCTGGCGGAACACCTCCGACGGCGTGAAGGACCTCGCGTACCGGCTCTCCGGTTCCAGCGACCTGTACGGCGATGACGGCCGCTACCCGTACGCATCGATCAACTTCGTCACCGCGCACGACGGGTTCACCCTGCGGGACCTGGTCAGCTACAACCACAAACACAACGAGGCGAACCTCGAGGACAACCGCGACGGTACGAACGACAACCGGTCCTGGAACTGCGGTGTCGAGGGTGAAACCGACGACCCGGGCGTGATTGCCTTGCGCAAGCGTCAGATGGCGAATCTGATGTCCACGCTGATCCTGTCGACCGGCGTACCGATGATCACGGCCGGCGACGAGTGCGGACGGACGCAGGCCGGCAACAACAACCCGTACTGCCAGGACAACGAGCTGTCCTGGTTCGACTGGACTCTGCCGGCGGAGTGGTCCGAACACCTCGATCTGACCAAACAACTGCTCGCATTGCGCGCCGCACACCCCGTCTTGCGACAGTGGCACTACTTCTCCGGTGGGCCCGTCGTTCCGGGCGGTCGCAAGGACCTGTCCTGGATCGCGCCGCACGGCGGCGAGATGACGGACGCCGATTGGTACGACGGCAACCTGCGGACGATCGGCATGTTCCTGGCGGGTGACGCACTGCGGGCGACCGATGCCGAGGGCAACGCATTGACCGACAGCTCGTTCCTGCTCGCGCTGAACGCAACGGCCGAGACCCGACAGGTCGTCGTACCGGATCCGTCCTGGGCCCCGGCGTACGAGGTCGTCCTGGACACCAGCTACAGCATGGTCACCGAGGTCGAAGCCGGCGCAACCGTCCCCCTCGCCCCCCGATGCTTGGTGCTCCTGCGCGCACTCTGATCCACCTTCTGCGACCATGACGGGCATGGTCTCCGCCGTGGCTCGGATCGCGACCGTCCGGACCGTGTTCTTGCTCGCCGGACTGGCGTGCGGGGTGGTCACGCTCGTAGTGGTGCAGCAGGCGCCCGAGTACTCGTTCAGTGGCGGTTCGTGGACAGGGGGAGTTGTCGAGGCGCTGGTCGGCTGGGGGCTTGTCGGCGCGGGTTTGGCCGCGGCCCACCGTCAGCCGCGCGCGGTCTTCGGCCCGGCGCTCACAGCGGCGGGATTCGCGTGGTTCCTGCTCGAATGGAACAACCCAGCAGCGGGCTCGCCGATCGTGTTCACGATCGGACTGGTCGCGTACGCCGGCTGCCTACCACTGGTGGCGTACGCCGTCCTCTCGTACCGGACTGTCCGTTTCTCCGCGGTAGGTGCACTGGCCGTGGCAATCCTGTTCGTGGGCGCGTTCATTGGGCTCGGTGTGGTGCCCGCCCTGCTGACCGATCCGGCCGCCGTGGGGTGTGCAGCGTGCCCCCGCAATCTCCTGCTCGTGCATGCCACCTCGGCTGCGGGGACCGTGACCCGTTTCGGCCTCTGGCTCGTCGCCATCGGAGCTTTGGCGGCTGCGGCATCGGCCGTGGTGCAACTGGTCCGATCGACAGTCGCTCGGCGCCGGACCATCGCGCCGGTCGTCATCCCGGGTACGGCCTACCTGATCCTGATCGCAGGGTGGTGTCTGCGTTCGTCCGAGCGCGGATTCCTCGGCAACGACCCCATGGATCGGGCGCTCTGGTTCGGGCAAGGCGCGACGCTCATCGCGATGGTCCTCGGTGTCGCTGCCGAAGGAGTGCGCGCGCGACGAGCCCGTACGGCGGTCGCCCGGCTGGTGGTGGAAGTCGCCGGCTCACCACCGCCCGGCGGCCTCCGCGACGCGCTCGCCGGCTTGCTCGGGGATCCGTCGCTACGGGTCCTGTACGAGCTGACCGACGGGCGGTTGGTCGACGGCCGGGGCCGACCCGCGGTGACCGGTGACGGGCAGTCCGAGACCCGGCTGGTGCGCCGCGACGAGACGGTCGCGGTCGTGACCCATCGCCCTGGCCTGCTGGACGATCCGCACCTGGCCAGTGAGATCGCCGGTGCCGCTCGCCTTGCCCTCGACCACGAACGGCTCCAGGCGGAGGCGGCCGCACAACTGGAGGATCTGCGGTCGTCGAGTGCGCGGATCATCGAGGCCGGTGACGCCGAACGGCGCCGGCTGGAACGCGACCTGCACGACGGCGCCCAGCAGCGACTGATCTCGCTGGCGCTGTCGCTCAGGCTGATGGCCCTACGATCCGACGGTGATTCTCAGCGACTCCACGAAGCGGAGGCACAGGTGAGGGCCGCGCTGGACGATCTCCGCGAGATCGCCCACGGGCTCTATCCGAACGCGCTGGCCGACGAAGGCCTGGCGGCGGCTCTCGAGACCTTGGCGGAAGCGCACCCGATCCGGATCACTCTCGGGTCGCTCCCGGACGGCCGATTCGCTTCCCCGGTCGAGTCGGCCGCGTACTTCGTCGTCGCGGAGACCTTGAACCGCAGCTACCAGAGCCGGCTGGCGACCGTCCATGCGGCGCAGCTGGACGGTCGCCTCGTCGTCGACATCGAGACGGACGCGCAGCCGCCCCAGGATCTGACCGACCTCGAGGATCGCGTCGATACGCTGTCCGGGCAACTGGTGGTCGAGCGCCTGGGCACCGGCGGCACCCGGATCCATGCGGAGGTACCGTGCGCGTCGTAGTGGCAGATGACGAGGTCCTGCTGCGAGAAGGCCTGACCCGGCTCCTCGGCGAGGTCGGCGTCGAGGTCGTCGGCACTGCCGGCGACGCGCCCACACTGTTGCGTCAGGTCGGGCTGGCCCATCCCGACGTCGCGATCGTCGACATCAAGATGCCGCCGACGCACACCGACGAAGGTCTCGTCGCGGCCCTGACCATCCGCGAGCGGCATCCGTCGGTCGGGGTGCTGGTGCTGTCGCACTACCTCGAGTCGCGGTACGCGATGCGCCTGTTCGAACGACAGCCGGAGCGGGTCGGCTACCTGCTCAAGGATCGGGTCTCCGATATCGCCGTACTGGTGGACAGCCTGCATCGGATCGCGGAACGCGAATGCGTGCTCGACCCGACGATCGTGTCCCGCCTGCTGGCCCGACGGCGTGCACCCACGGCCCTCGACCAGCTGACCGGTCGGGAGCGCGAGGTTCTCGCGCTGATGGGCGAAGGGCGGTCCAACCAAGGCATCAGCCAGGTACTGCAGCTCAGCCTGAAGACCGTCGAATCACATATCAGCCACATCTTCGTCAAGCTCGGGCTGCCCGACACGGCCGGCGATCACCGCCGGGTTCTCGCTGTTCTGGCGGCTCTCCGGACCGGCTGAATTCGCTCCCGGATCGAGGGTCAGCCCTGACTCCACGGGCTCGAAGCTGTGCAACGATCGACGCATGGCCGAGCGGGTTCTGATCGTCGACGATCACGCACCTTTCCGTTCGGTCGCCCGTGCGCTGCTGACGGCCGAGGGCTTCGAGGTCGTGGGTGAGGCAGGCGACGGACGCTCCGCGCTCGAGGCCTGCCGCCGGTTGCGACCGACCCTGGTCCTGCTCGACATCCAGCTACCCGACCTGGACGGATTCGAGGTCGCTCGCCGGCTTGCCGAGGATCCGGACGGACCGGCCGTGGTGCTCGTCTCCAGCCGCGACAGCTCGTCGTACCGTCGGCGCCTCGCCGACAGCAGGGCGCGCGGCTTCATCGCCAAGGCGGAGCTGTCGGGGGCCGCAGTAGCAGCGCTGGTCGGCTGAGCTGTGCAGGACGTCGGCCTCACCGTCGCGGACGCCATCGTCGGTACGACGTTTGCCGGTGTCGGCGTCGCTGCCTGGGCGACCCGCGCACGAGCCGTCGGGCTACTCATGATCGCCACCGCCGCCACCTGGTTCGCCGGAGATCTCGGCGGTCCCGCGCTGTTCCTGCACCGGGGACCGCTTGTTCACCTTCTCCTCAGCTATCCACGCGGCTGGCCAAGCAGGCGGCTCGAACGAGTCGTCATCGTCATCGCGTACGTCGACGCACTCGTCTATCCCCTGGGGAGAAACGACGCCATCACGCTGGCGCTGGCCGTCCTGGTCATCGCGACCGCTCTGGTCGGCCACTTCAGGCAGCCCCAGGCAGCGCGGCGGGTCCGGGTGCCGGCCGTCGTCGCGACACTGGCCATCATCCTGGTGCTCGGCCTGGGCGCAGCCGCCCGGTTGATCGGCGCTCCGGCCGACACTGCAGCGCTTTGGGCCTACGAGGTGGCGGTCGGAGCCTCAGGCCTGCTCATGTTCCGGGGTCTCCGCCGAGACCACGCGGCCATCACGGGGCTCGTTGTCGATCTCGGTGAGGTGGAGCAGACCGGCGTACTGGCCGACAAGCTGGGGCAGGCACTCGGTGATCCGTCGCTGGTGCTCGGGTATTGGCTGCCGGACACACAGGGCTACGTCGACGAAGCGGGCCGCCCGGTTGATCTGGCGCGCGGCGACCCGACGCGCGTGCTGACCGAGCTGGTGTCCGACGGTCAGCGCATCGGAGTACTCGTCCACGATGCCGCGGTGCTCGACGATCCCGTCCTGGTCGAATCGGTGGTGGCGCTCGCTCGGATGGCGGTCACGAACGTCCGCCTGCAAGCGGAGGTCCGGGCCCGCGTCGGCGACGTCGAGGCAGCACGTCATCGCATCGTCGAGGCTGCCGATGCCGAACGACGGCGGCTGGAGAGGCTGCTGCAGAAGGGCGCGATCCGCCGGTTGTCGGAGGTCGCCGAATTGATCACAGCCGACGACCAGGGCGACCTGAGAGCGCACCTCGATGCGTCCCAGGTCCTTCTTCGGGAGTTTGCCCACGGCATCCATCCCCGGCTCCTGACCGAATCGGGGCTTGCCGCGGCATTGCCCGACCTGGCAGGCAGTTGCTCGACGCCCGTACAGGTCCGGGTCCATCCCGTCCGGGTGACACCCGCTGTCGAGGCGACGGCCTACTTCGTGTGCTCCGAGGCGCTGGCCAACATCGGCAAGTACGCGCAGGCCACCGCGACCTCGATCGTCGTCCGGGTGGACGAGGGCGAGCTGATCGTCGACGTCACCGACAACGGTGTGGGTGGGGCCGACCCGACTCGCGGCTCGGGTCTTCGTGGCCTGGCCGACCGGGTCGCCGCGGTCGGCGGAACCTTCTTGGTCGACAGTCCCCCGGCGGCCGGCACTCGACTGACGGCGCGGATGCCCTGTTCGCCGGTCAGCCGACCCGCCGCCACGGCTTGACCAGGAACGGCGTCGGCCCCGGCCCGAGCGACTCGTCGCGGCGCAAGGTGAGCGTGTCCCGGTAGAGGTTCCAACGGAATCCGAACGTCTCCCCGGTAGTGCCGAAGGTGAGCAGGACCGTATCCGCTCGGACGACGCACGTGCCGGTGTCCAAGCCGCCGTCCCGCCTGCTCAGCGTGACCCGGCCCTCCTTGATGGTCAGAGTGAGGTTGCCCCAGTTGTCGTCATTGACCTCACCCTGGTCGTAGAGGAGCGGCGAGGCGGCCAGCTCCGCTTTCGTGAAGCTCGTCCGATACACCCCGTCCAACTTGCTCGCGGCGGTGGCGGCCGGCGGCTCGGATCCCGCACAGGGCTGGGCGTCGCTCGTCGATGCGGCCGGCAGTTGCGCCCGGAGGCTTTCGATCCGTTCGAGATAGGACCGAGTCCTGGTGTCCTGCCGCAGCCAGGAGTAGACCGGCGCGAAGGCTTCGTGGAACTGGTGGAGCTGCGCCGCGCTCGCGTTGACGAACTGGAGTTTGCCGCGTCGACACAGCACGGCCGCGGAGTCGGTCTCCAGCTTCTGCTGCAGGTCGGCCGTGCTCCGAACCGCCGCTTGCGCGGCCCTGCGCAGCGTATCCACCTGGGCAGCATCCAGCGCTGCGAGCTTCTTGCCATTGGCAACGACAATGAGCGGCCGGACCCAGAGGGTGACGTTGTCCGTGATCGTCGTCGCCATGCCGTCGTACAGGTTGCTCTGGACACTCGTGACCTGCTGCTCCAGGCCGTCCATCCCGGCGAGCGACGTACCGGCGAATCCGGACGGCACCGGCGTGGCGCCGAGGGTTTGCAAGGCGCGAGCTCCCACGTCCGACTCCGAGAAGCCGATGCGCAGGCCGCGGAAGTCCGCGGGGCCCAGCAGTTTGCGCGTGATCCCCACGGGTTTGCGCAGCGGTCCTGGCAGGATGCCGATTCCGACAAGCCCGATCGAGTTGACCGAAGCGAGCATGTCCGTGGTCACATCACTGGCCAAGACCTGCTGCTCGACGGTGAGGCTGTCCAGTGCCATCGGCGCGATCAGAGCGTCGAAGTCCTTGATTCCGCGGGCGTGCCACGCCCGGGCCGGAACGACAGCGAGGTCGACCTCGCCCGACTCGACCGATCGGATCATCGCGGCCTCGGACAGTCCGGTCGACCGCCCGTCGACGACGTCCAGACGGATGGAGTTGCCGGAGACCCGGCCGACCTCGTCGACGAACGGCGGGATCTCCTCGAGCGCCGAGGCGGCCATCGTCAGCGTGACCGGAGCTGGAGACCGGCTCCCACCCGCCTTGTCGACCGGTCCACCACAGCCGACGACGGCAGCGACCACTACCAGCGCCAGGCCGGCCTTGCTCACCAGCTTCATCGACAGCCCCTCTCCCCGTGGTCGAAGCTACCGACGCAATCGGTCCGGCGAATCCAGACGCGCACTGATCCCAGGACGGAGGTTCTCAGGGAGAACCCGCACACCGGTCGAGAGATCACCCCGATTCGCATCTGCGCCGTGGCACCTAGCTTCGACCGCAAGCGCCAAGAATTCCAGGCACCGAGGCTAGGGAGCGAACCGATGTCACATACAAGAGAAGGCTCACGGGCACTCGCGGCGACGACCGCCCTGGCGGTGGTGCTCGCGACTACGCCGATCGCCCTGGCTGCACCCGCCGGTGCGGCACCAGCGAAGGCGACGCTCCACTGCGGCGACACGATCACCACCGATACCACCCTGCACGCCGACCTCGTCAGCTGCCCGGGCATCGGCCTCGCCATCGGCGCCGATCACATCACGCTCAATCTCAACGGCCACACCATCGACGGGAACGGCGTACCGGCCGACTGCGGCGACGACGGACCCTGCGACATCGGGGTGGCCAATCTCGACGGCCACGACGACGTGACGATCGTCGGCGGAAAGATCCGTCAGTTCGCAGCCGGCGTGTTCGTCGCGCAACATGCAGCCCGCAACCGTCTCGGTCGGCTGGTCGTTGCGGACACCAGCGACGCCGGGATCATCGTGGTGGAGTCCACCGACAGCGTGATCGAGAGGAACGCCGTCTCAGGAAGCTCCGGTTTCGGCATCGTGCTGGCTTCCCTCGATGACAGCGCGGTCGAACGCAACGCAGTCGACGGCAACGACCAAGGAATCGCCATCTTCGGCAGCTCCCACCACAACAGTGTTCGAGGAAACGCTCTGACCCACCAGGCTGGGTCTGCGCTCGACCTCGGCGAGGGCGCCACGGACAATCGACTGGTCGACAATCGCTTGGCCGACAACGGCGATGGCATCGTCCTCCAAGAAGCAGCAGACAACGTGGTCAGCCGCAATGTCGTCACCGGCACGGGATCGTTCGGCTCCCCCGACACGGGCGGATTCGGGATCGTCCTCGACGGCGCCGATCGCAACCAGCTGGACCGGAACACCGTGACCGGCGGCCGCGGGCCGGCCATCTTCGTGGCGACCCTCGACGCAACGACCTCCCCGGAGGGCAACCTCATCTCCCGCAACACTGTCAACAGCAAGCAGTACGACGGGATCTTCGTCGACCGCTCTGCGACCGCGACCGTCATCGAGCGCAACATCGCCAACCACAACGGGACGGACGGCATCCACGTCGACGCACCTTCGACCACGGTGACCCGGAACGTCGCCGGCTACAACCACAACCTGGGGATCGAGACGGTCCCAGGTGTCACCGACGGCGGCGGGAACCGGGCCGTCCACAACGGCAGCCGCCCGCAATGCACCAACATCGCCTGCTGAGTTTGATTTCCTCGGGTACTCTCTTTGGTCACCGTCTGTTCATCTCCGGGGGGACCGATGTTTGCACTGCGCCGAGTGGCTCGGGAGCGTACGACTACGCCGATCGGCGCGTTGCACCAGGCGGTCATGCGCTGGGGTGAGGCAGAGCGGGCGAGTTCCCGGCTGGCCATCCGGCGGTGGGTGTGACGGTGTCGCGTACGTCGATGTCCAGGCGCGGACGTACGCCGAGTTCTGGTCCTGGCAGAACGAGCAGGCCCTGGCCGCGGAGGGACCGTTGTGGGTCGTGCTCGGCGACTCGACCGCGCAAGGACTCGGCGCCTCGTCACCACTACATGGGTATGTCGGTCAGGTGCTCAACGCACTTCGTCGTACCGGCAGCCCGTGGCGAGTGCTCAACCTGTCCCGCTCCGGTGCGCAGACCAAGCATGTGCTGGCGGATCAGCTCCCCTTGGCCGATGGCCTGCAGCCCGCACTGGTGACGTGCGGCATTGGCAGCAACGACATCCTCAGTACGCCGCCGAAGCGGTTCCGCGACCACCTCCGTGAGGTGATCGAGCGACTGCCGTCTTCGGCGGTGATGATGGACCTGACCGTCCCGGACGGTTTCTGGCGCATCGGCGGCGTCGCCAGTCCGTATGTGGCCGGCATCAACGAGTGGATCAGCACGACCGCGACTTCACGCGGCCTGCCCGTGGCCGAGGTCTCTCGCCACGCCCGGCCGCCGTGGCGCGGCATGCTCGCGCCAGACAGCTTTCATCCGAACAACCTCGGCTACCGCCGCCATGCGGATGCCTTGCTCGCCGCCCTACCGAGCGGCATCCTCAAGCCTGCTTAGGCTTCCGGGGTCTGGGGACCGTCGGCAAGCAGCAGGTACAGCGCGCGGCGCGCGTCGGCCAGGATCTTGGCGGCGGCAGTGCGCTGCTCTTCCGATCCACTGCGGGCGACCTGTCGAGTGGCTGAGTGCAGCTCCTCGAGCAGTCCACGCAGGTCGGTCGCGGGCTCAGTGTTCGCGAACGCGGCGAACGGATCGGTCGACGTCTCGCGACGGCTCTCGACGTACTCGCGGCCGGCGTCGGTCAGGGTGACGAGCTTGCGGCCGGCCTCCGCGGTCACGGTGACCAGGCCCTCGTCTTCCAGTTGGTTGATGGTCGGGTAGATCGCGCCGGGGCTGGGGGTCCAGCGCCCGCCGCTACGGTCGGCGATGGCCTGCATCAGTTGGTAGCCGTGCATCGGCTCCTCGGCAAGCAACATCAGGACGGCCGTTCGGACATCACCGCGCGGGGCTCGCCCACGGCCTGAGCCACGGCCGGGACCACGACCACCGCGGCCACGGAATTCACCGCGTTCGCCAGGTTGGTCATGGCCGCCGTGCATCGGCATGCCTTCGCCCATCCGCGGTCCACCGCGGCGGGGGTGATGATGATGGCCGCGTCGGCGGCCTTCTCGTTCATCGGGGGTGTTCATAATATCCTCCTAGATAGTCTTGATGACACTAACGATATATCGTTACCGTCTCTAACACAACCCCTGCCGCAAAACTTCCCTCTGCCCCAGGGGCAGGGTGTTCACTGACATCCATGAGTGGGGGACACGACACCGACAGCCAGTTGACGATCAGCGAGTTCGGCCGCCGGGCCGGGCTCTCCCACAAGGCACTCCGCCTGTACGACGTCTCCGGGCTCCTCGCCCCGGCCCGCGTCGATCCGGTCACCGGCTACCGCCAGTACTCCGTCAGCCAGCTCGAACGCGCCCGCCGGATCAGCGTGCTGCGCCAACTGGACATGCCGCTGACGACCATCGCCGAGGTACTCGCGGGCTCCGATGAGGACGGCTTGATCCGCCTCGACCGCTGGTGGGCCGCCCAGGAGGCGACCACGGAGGCCCGCCGCTCGACGCTGCAATACCTGCGCGACCGCCTCTCCCGATCCGGTACGCCGGGACTCGCGCCACGACCCGTACTGACCCGGGACGTGCCGGCCACCAAGATCGCCTCGATCCGCGCCGACACCAACCAGCAGTTGCTCGTCGGCGTGATCGTGTCCTCGACGTACCAGCTCCGCGAGCACCTGTTCGAGGCGGGTGCGACGCTGACCGGCGAATCGTGGGTGATCTACCACGGCGCGGTGACGCCCGAGGCGGAGGCGACGGTCGAGGTCTGCGTGCCCTTCACCGGGCTGGTCGATCCGTCCGGCCCGATCGCGATCCGGGTCGAGCCGGCGCATCAGGAGGCGTACTGCACGATCACGATGGACGAGTGCGCGTATCCGCGGATCATGCTCGCGTACGACCTGGTCGTCGACTGGGTCCGCGCCGCCGGGGTGCCGGAGACCGGGCCGTCCCGTGAGATCTATCGCCCCGACTGCAATCTGCTGCCGCGCGACGAGCCGGCCGTCGACATCGCCGTACCTGTAACTCTGGAGAGGAAAGCTTGATGGACTACGCAGTTCACACCCAGTTCAGCGACCCGGGCGCGCACGCGCAGCTCTTCGACGCGCTGCCGGACGACCCGTCCGCGATCGGCGCGGTCGTCCGCAACCTGCTGATCCACTACCGCGGCGGCGGGATCACCTTCACCGGTGAGCGGTTGGCCGAGATCGACAACCGCTGGGTGTCGACGATGCTCGAGACGGATCAGCGGCGCAACGGTACGGCGCTCGCCGTACCGCGGGAGCCGTTCGACCACGTGGTCGGCTGCTGCCGCGACTTCACGCTGATGTTCGTCTCGATGCTGCGCCACAAGGGGATCCCGGCCCGCAGCCGGATCGGGTTCGCCGTCTACTTCGCCGAGGGGTTCAACGTCGACCACGTGGTCGCGGAGTACTGGAACGGCGATCGCTGGGTCATGCTCGACCCGCAACTCGACCCGGCCGGCAACCACCCGTTCACCACCGAGGACATGCCGCGCGGCCCGTTCGTGTCGGCCGCCGAGGTCTGGCTCGGTGTCCGCGCCGGCGAACTCGACGCCGACACGTACGGCGTCGACCCCGGCCTCCCGACCATCCGCGGCGAGTGGCTGATCCGCAACTACGTCCACCTCCAGCTCGCCCACCTGCACGGCGACGAGCTCCTCCTCTGGGACAACTGGGGTTCGATGTCCGACACCGTCGACGGCGCCGACCTCGATCTCACCGACACCGTCGCCCGCCTCTTAGTTGCCTCCGACAACGGAGATGAGACCGCGACGCAGCAGGTCGAGGACCTCTACCGCACCAACCCGGCCTTCACCTTCACCGGTCGCTCCTTCGTCACCTCCCCCGCCAGCAACGGCAAGTTCTTCTCGACCGACCTCCGCAACCCTCAGGTCGCCTGACCCAGAACCCTGGCAGAGTCGCCGCTGTGGATCTCCCCGCCGACGGTCATACGCACAGTGAGTGGTCCTGGGACACCGACCGGGCCTCGATGGACGGATCGTGTGCCCGGGCGATCGAGGCCGGGGTGCCGGTGATCGCCTTCACCGAGCACCTCGACTTCACGCCGTTCCGGGCCGGGGACCTGGAGGAACGGTTCGGCCGGTTCATCTCCGGGGGTGTACTGCGGGTTCCGGCGCTAGACGTGGACGGATACCTGGAGTCGGTGGCGAGGTGCCGGGCCGCGTATCCGGAGCTGCGGATCCTGACCGGCCTCGAGATCGGTCAGCCGCATCTGCACGCGCGCGAGGTGGCCGACGTACTGGCCAAGGGGACGTTCGACCGCGTGCTCGGTTCACTGCACTGCTTGCGGGACGAGCAGGGGTACGCCGAACCCGGCGAACTCTTCACACTCCGCCCCGCAGCCGACGTCTTCCGGGAGTACCTGCAGGAAATCCCGACGATGGTTGCCGGGTCGGATGTCTACCAGGTGTTCACCCACATCGACTACCCGGTGCGCTACTGGCCCGACGACCAACCGCCCTTCGATCCCCACGACTTCGAGGACGATTTCCGCCCCGCCCTCCGCACCCTCGCCGAGGCAGACCTGGCCCTGGAGTTCAACACCAAGCTCCCCCTAGATCCCGCCATCCTCACCTGGTGGCACGAGGAAGGCGGCCGCCAACTGACCTTCGGCAGCGACGCCCACACCCCCGACCGGGTAGGCCACGGCTTGTCCGCAGCCGCCGAGGTAGCCAGATCCCACGGCTTCCACCCCGCCGCCTCCCCCACCGACCCCTGGACCACGTAGGAAGAAATCGACCCCGCCTGGTGAGGCAGGCGGGGTCGCGGGGTTAGAACTCGGAGCCGGCTGGGAGGTCGGGTGGGGTGGGGGCGTCGGGGCCGGCGGCCAGGCCCATTTCGGCGGGGGTGGCCAGGCCGGTGTGGTTGGGGATGACGCGGACGGTGTAGCCGAAGGGGCCGGTGCGGTCGAGCTTCAGTTCACCCTCGTACCGGTGCCGGTTGCCCTCGTACGTCTCCGCCAGCGACAGCGACGCCCGGACCGGGTCGGTGATCTCGTCGTTGGTGTCGACGCGACCGTGCAGGACCTCGACACAGATGTCGGCCGGTGTCAGGTCGCCGATCGCCGCGAACGCGCGGATACCGACGGTGGTCCCGAGCTCCGGTACGTCGCCCAGTCCCTGCAGCTCCACGTGGTCGACCCGGATCTCCGGCCACGCCGTACGGACCTTCTTCTTCCACGCGGCCAGTTCACGGGCGCCGTCGTACGTCGAGTTCAGCGAGCGCGACGACTTGGCCGCCGGCACGTACAACTGCTCGACGTAGTCGCGGACCATCCGGGTCGCGAGGACCTTCGGGCCGAGCTCCTTGATCGTGTGCCGCAGCATCTCGATCCAGCGGGTCGGCACGGCGCCGTCGTAGAAGCGCGGTGCGACCTGCTTCTCGATGATGTCGTACAGCGCGTGCGCCTCGAGGTCGTCGCGGCGTTCGGTGTCCTCGATCCCCTCGGCGGACGGGATCGCCCAGCCGAACTCGTCGTCGTACCACTCGTCCCACCAGCCGTCGCGGATCGAGAGGTTCAGTGCGCCGTTCAGTGCCGCCTTCATGCCGGACGTGCCACACGCCTCGTACGGGCGCAGCGGGTTGTTCAGCCAGACGTCGCAGCCCGGGTACATCGGCTGCGCGAGCGCGATGTCGTAGTCCGGCACGAACACGATCCGATGCCGCACCTCAGGATCGTCGGCGAACCGGACCATCTCCTGGATCAGCTTCTTGCCGCCCTCGTCGTGCGGGTGCGCCTTGCCCGCGATGACGATCTGCACCGGCCGCTGCGGGTGCAGCAGCAGCGCCTTCAGCCGGGCCGGGTCGCGCAGCATCAGCGTCAACCGCTTGTACGACGGAACCCGCCGCGCGAAGCCCATGGTCAGAACGTCCGGGTCGAGGATCGAGTCGACCCAGCCGAGCTCGGCGTCGCTGGCACCACGGTTGATCCAGGACTGCCGCACCCGGGACCGGGTGTCGTCGATGAACCGCTGCCGCAGGATCCGCTTGGTCTCCCAGATCTGCTGGTCAGTGGTCTTGTCGAGACCCTCGAAGACCGAGTCGCCCTCGGCCGTGTAGTTCGCGTAGGTCAGGTCGTGGATCTCCCGCGCCACCCACGTCGGCGCGTGTACGCCGTTCGTGATCGAGGAGATCGGTACGTCGACCGGGTCGAAGCTCGGCCACAGACCGGAGAACATCCCCCGGCTGACGACGCCGTGCAGCTTGGAGACGCCGTTCGCCCGCTGTGCCAGCCGCAGACCCATGATCGCCATGTTGAACAGCGCGGGGTCGCCACCCTCGAAGTCCTCGGCACCGAGCTCGAGGATCCGCTCGATCGGGACACCCGGACCGAACACGTCCGGCGAGAAGTGCTGCTGGATCAGCTCGACCGGGAACCGGTCGATCCCGGCCGGGACCGGTGTGTGAGTAGTGAACACTGTGCCGCCGCGGTTGACCTCGAGCGCGGTGTCGAAGTCCAGGTCCTTGTCAGAGGCAAGCTCGCGGATCCGCTCAACACCGAGGAATCCGGCGTGGCCCTCGTTGGTGTGGAACACCTCGGGCGCCGGGTGACCGGTGATCGCGCAGAACTTGCGGACCGCGCGGACCCCGCCGACGCCGAGCAGGAGCTCCTGCAGCAGCCGGTGCTCGGTGGTACCGCCGTACAGCCGGTCGGTCACCTCGCGCTCGGCCGGCTCGTTCTCCTCCATGTCGGAGTCGAGCATCAGCAGCGGCACCCGGCCGACCTGGGCGACCCAGATCTGCGCGTGCAGCTGGCGGCCACCAGGCAGCGTCAGCGTCACGGTCGCGGGGGCGGCGTTCGGCTCCGGGCCGTCGCGGAGCAGGCTGATCGGCAGCCCGTCCGGATCCACCAGCGGGTAACGCTCCTGCTGCCAGCCCTCGCGGTTCAGCGACTGCGCAAAGTAGCCGTGCCGGTACAGCAGACCGACACCGATCAGCGGTACGCCGAGGTCGCTGGCGGCCTTGAGGTGATCACCGGCCAGGATGCCCAGACCACCGGAGTACTGCGGCAGCACGTGCGTGATGCCGAACTCCGGGGAGAAGTAGGCCACGGCGTCGACCGGCGTACCGGCCTCGGTCTGGAACCACCGGTCGTCGGTCACATAGCCGTCCAGGTCGGCTACAGCCAGTTCGAGCCGGCGTAGGAAGGCGTGGTCTCCCGCCAGCTCGTCGAGGCGCGCCGCCGGGACCTCGCCGAGCAGCTTGACCGGGTCGCCGCCGGTGCTGCGCCACAGCTGGGGGTCGACCGCTTCGAAGACGTCCTGGGTCTCCGGGTGCCAGGCCCAGCGGAGGTTGTTCACCAGGGTGCCGAGGCCGGTCAGCGGCTCGGGCAGGACAGGGCGGACGGAGAATCGTCGTATCGCTCGCACCGGGACACCGTACCGGCCACAGGGGCAGCAAACACCCCCGGCATGCATCGATCTTGCAACACCAGCAAGATTTTGCAGAGGGTGTTGGCCTACGAACACAAATGTTCCACGGCTCGGACCGAACCGTGACCACTACATGTCACGGATGGGTACTGGGAACCGATAACGTCAGACCTGTAGTTCACCCGCCGACCCACAACTCGGAAAGCGAAGGTTCGTCTACGCCATGACTGGGCGCATCCCGATCACCGACGTCACCCCGACCGTCGACGCCGGAGCGTATCCGGCCAAGGCCGCCGTCGGCGAGACGTTCACCATCGCCGCGACGGTCTTCCGGGAGGGTCACGACGCGGTCAACGCGAACGTCGTACTGACCTCTCCCTCGGGTCAGACCAGACGGATGCTGATGGCACCGGTCGGGCAGGGCACCGATCGCTGGACCGTCGACGTAACCCTGCAGGAGCAGGGCGCGTGGACGTTCGCGGTCGAGGGCTGGAGCGATCCGTACGGGACCTGGCGGCACAACGCCGAGATCAAGGTGCCGGCCGGAATCGACGTCGACCTGATGTTCGCCGAGGGCGCCGCGTTCTTCGACCGGGCCGCGGCCGGCGTGCCCCCCGCCGTACGGGCCGACCGGAACACTTTGGGCGACGCAGCGCATGCACTCGCGAACGGCGCGTTGCCGCCGGAGGCACGCCTGGCCGCGGGAATCTCCCCGCAGGTCCGCTCCGCGCTCGGGCGGTATCCGGTCCGCGAGCTGATCACCTCGTCGGAGACCTACCCGGTGTGGGTCGACCGCGAGCGCGCGCTGTACGGCAGCTGGTACGAATTCTTCCCGCGGTCGGAGGGTGCGACGTACGACGACGCCACCGGCACCTGGAAGTCCGGCACCTTCAAGACCGCGGCCAACCGGCTCGAGGCCGTCGCGAAGATGGGCTTCGACATCCTGTACGTGCCGCCGGTGCACCCGGTCGGTCACTCGTTCCGCAAAGGCCCGAACAACACGCTCGACCCGAAGCCGGGCGACCCCGGTTCGCCGTGGGCGATCGGCTCCGAGGACGGCGGCCACGACGCGATCCACCCCGAGCTCGGGACGTTCGAGGACTTCGACAACTTCGTCGCCCGGGCCCGCGAGGTCGGCCTCGAGGTCGCGATCGACCTGGCCCTGCAGGCGTCGCCGGATCACCCGTGGGTGACCGAGCACCCGAAGTGGTTCAGCGTCCGCGCCGACGGTTCGATCGCGTACGCCGAGAACCCGCCGAAGAAGTATCAGGACATCTACCCGATCAACTTCGACAACGATCCCGAAGGTATCTACGCCGAGGTCCTGCGGATCGTGAAGCTGTGGATCTCGCACGGTGTCACCGTGTTCCGGGTCGACAACCCACACACGAAGCCGGTCAACTTCTGGGAGTACCTGCTCGGCGAGATCCGCAAGACCGACCCGGATGTGGTCTTCCTGTCCGAGGCGTTCACCCGCCGGCCGATGATGCGGGAGCTGGCCAAGGTCGGCTTCCACCAGTCGTACACCTACTTCACCTGGCGCAACGAGAAGTGGGAGCTCGAGGAGTACCTGACCGAGCTGACCAAGGAGACCGGCCACTTCCTCCGGCCGAACTTCTTCGTCAACACCCCGGACATCCTCACCGCCTACCTGCAGTACGGCGGTCCCGGCGCCTTCAAGATCCGCGCCGCGATCGCGGCCACGGCATCCCCGAGCTGGGGCGTGTACGCCGGTTACGAGCTGTTCGAACACGTGGCACTCCGGCCGGGATCCGAGGAATACCTGGACACCGAGAAGTTCCAGCTCCGTCCGCGGGACTGGGATGCCGCCGCGGCCGAGGGTCGCACGCTGGCGCCGTACCTCACGCTCCTGAACACGATCCGCCGCCGGCACCCGGCCCTGCAGCAGCTCCGCAACCTCAGCCTGCACTCGGTCGAGGACGAAGCGATCATGTGCTACTCCAAGCGCACAACCGCACCGGACGGCCACAGCGACACCGTCATCGTCGTCGTGAACACCGACCCGCACTCCGTCCGCGAGTCGATGGTCCACCTCGACATGCCCGCCCTCGGCATGCGCCCCGAAGACACCTTCACCGTCTACGACGAAATCACCGGCGCAACCTGGCGCTGGGGCCAACAGAACTACATCCGCTTGGATCCCAACGGAGAACCAGCCCACATCCTCGCCGTACGCCGCGGCCAGGCATAAAACCTGTCAGGCAGCGAGTTAACGCGCGGTTGGCAGGTCGTGGCGTACCCAGACGTTGGGTTCGACGTAGACGGCGTGATTGTGGGTGACGTCGCAGTGGACTGGTGTGAGCGCCTTCGGGACCAGGACGTCGCCGGTTTCGGTGAAGGGGAGGCCGGTCCAGCGGCGCCACTCGGGCAGAGTGCCGGTGATCACCATCGATCGTGGCGCAACCCCGATGATCGTTCCGCCTGCCTTGACGTGCACTCGCAGCCAGGGGTCGACCGGCAGGCCGTCGTCTCTGCGCTGTTCGACATACTCATCCATCGGCTGCCGCGGGTCGGCCTTCCCGTTGGGGCGGACGGGCGCGTAGAGAGCCGTATGACCCTTCGCCTGAACCGCCGCGCGCATGGCGGCGAGCAGGTCGTGCGACAACCCGCTGCCGAGATGCGACGGCCGGATGACGATCTCCAACGCGCTCGACACACTGGTCTGCCGACCTTCTCGCAGGTCGTCGAATCCCCAGTGCAGAACCCGATCCCAGCCACCACTCGGCAGCTCCGCGCGGATCTCGGTCGGAAAGGCGAACGGGATGCTCCGGCCATGGGCGATCAGTTCGCCGTCGTCGGTTGCGACGACACACTGATCCGGGAAGTGATCCGGTACCCGCCCGAAGAACACATTGCCGATCGGATCGTGAATCATGAACTCCGGCCAAACACCGTCCATCTCGGACAGACGTTCGCGGTACGCCGGTCGCTCGGCAAGCGTCGTGATCACGATCTCGGCCGCTGACGACTTCCTGGTCTCTTCAGAGTTCATGACCCAAGGATCCAGCGAAGGCTTCGCCCTGTCATGCGTGTTTCCTACCGATCTACAGCGGCACGGTTTCTGGGTATTTGAGGCCGGCGCCGGTGTTGAGGGCAACAACCTGGTCGTCGGCGTGGATCCAGCCGGATTCGCGCAAGGCGCGGATAGCCGCGAAGTTGGCTGCGCCTTCCGGGCAGATGAAGGTGCCTTCCAGGCGGGCTACCTCGTGCTGTTCGCTGAGGATGTCTTCGTCGTCGACGGCGACCGCGCATCCATTGGTCTCCGCGATCGCCTGAAGGACCAAGAAGTCCCCCAACGCTTTAGGCACAGTGATGCCGAAGGCAACGGTGTGGGCGTCTGGCCACGGCTCGCTTTCCGGGAGGCCCTTTTCCCAGGCGCGGACGATCGGGGCGCAACCAGTGGACTGTACGGCGACCAATCGCGGCAGTGGGCCTGTGATCCAGCCGAGTTCGCGTAGCTCGACGAGCGCCTTCCAGATGCCGATGATGCCGACGCCGCCTCCGGTCGGGTAGACGATCACGTCCGGGAGTTGCCAGCCAAGCTGCTCGGCGATCTCCAACCCCATCGTCTTCTTGCCCTCGATCCGGTACGGCTCCTTCAGCGTCGACGCGTCGAAGTACCCCGCCTGCTGACGGACATACGCCGCCGCATCCCCGATCAGCCCGTCGATCAGGACGAGCTCGGCGCCGACGACCGACACCTCCCGCCGGCAGATCTCCGGCGCCGCGAGCGGCATCGCGATCAACGCTTCCATCCCGGCACGAGCGGCGTACGCGGCCCACGCAGACCCGGCGTTCCCGTTCGTCGGCATGGCGATCTTTCGTACGCCGACCTCGTAAGCCCGCGACACCCCAACGGCCGCACCCCGCGCCTTGAACGACCCGGTCGGGATCAGCCCCTCGTCCTTCATCAGCAGGCGCGAGACGCCCACCGCGGCACCGTACCGAGGCATCGGCAGCAGCGGCGTCATCCCCTCCCCCAGCGTGACGATGTTGGCCGCGGACCGCACCGGCAGCAGCTCGTGGTACCGCCACAGGTTCGGCGGCCTGGAGGCCAGCTCGGCGGGAGTCAGCGTGATCGACGGGAGCGCGTACCGGGCGAGCAAGGGTGATCCGCACGGGCACAGCCCGATGATCTGGTCGGCGTCGTGGACGGATCCACATTTCGGGCACTCGAGGTGGCTCAGCGCTGAGAAGGTCACATCAGCAGAAACTACCCCGCGCGCAATCCGATGATCGCCGGGCGTTGGTGATCGGTGAGGCAGAACCCGATCCCGCGGACGGCGTCGATCGTGACCGTCGTACCGAGCTCGTCGAGCTTGCGGCGCAGGCGCTTCACCACCGAGTGCACGTCGGCGGTGCCACGCAGGTGCCGGTTGCGCCAGACGGTCTGGTGCAGAGCGTCGTACGTCCAGACGCGAACCGGCGCCGAGGTGAGCCGGGCGAGCAGGTCGTGTTCGAGCTCGGTCAACTGGATCTCCCGGCCGCGCCAGCGAGCGAGCGATCGGATCCGGTCGATCGTCAGTACGTCGGCGTCCGGTTCGTCGGGGTGCTCACGGTCAGTGCGGCGGACGGTGGTGGTGTCGACCTCGGCGGGCTCCGGTGGTTCCGGTTGCTCGGGGGCGGCGGGTGGTGGCTGCTGCGCTGGAACGAGCAGCTTGCGCAGTTCGTCGAGACTGGAGACCAGCAGCAGCGGGGCGACGCCGTCGACGAGCTCGGCGAGTTGCACGCGCTGCTCGGCCGAGGCCGCGACCGCGATCAGCAACGGAAACGACTCCGGACCGGTCGTGGTCAGATCGACGTCGTCCGCAGGGGCGGGGACACGGGCGGTGACCATCCGATCACGATGTCAACCTTTGCCCGGGATCGTCAACGGACTGCCACTGTTTGACCACGTTGCCTCGATCGGTGCGACAGCTAGTCACATGTTGCTCACCAGGTGTGCTTGTTACCACGTTGTTCTGAAACATAGGGTCCTCGACAGGCTCGCGGTGTCACCTATCGCGAGCTTGGGGGCACGGAGCGTTCGCCCAACCGGTCCAACCGCCCAACGCGAACCCCCATGCACCTCTGCACCGATGACTCGGGGGAGTCGACTCGGGGTCTGTCAAGTGAGGGGCTGCAGAGATGTCACATCAACCACGAAGGGGACTCGCCAGATCACTGGTGGGTGCCCTGGCGACGGTGGCCGTTCTGGCGACCGGGCTGGCCGCGGCCGGCCAGGCGCAGGCGTCGCCGCCCACCAAACCAGAAGCCACTCCGGCATCAAAAATCAAGCCGGAACTGGCGGCGCAACTCGAGGGCAAGGACGCCAAGTCCGTCTCGGACTACTGGGTCCGCTTCGGCGCGAAGGCCGACCTCACCGCCGCCAGCCGCATCACCGATTGGAACGAGCGCGGCACCGCCGTGGCCGCCGCGTTGCGTAAGACCGCCGCGGAAAGCCAGGCCGGCATTCGCGCCGAGCTGGACGCACAGCACGTGAAGTACACGGCGTTCTGGGGTACGAACGCGATCCGCATCCAGAGCGGAACGCTGACGCTGGCCCAGAGCCTGGCCACCCACACCGAGGTCGAGGGCCTGTACGCCCCGACCAAGGTCGAGGTCCCCAAGGTGACCCCGGCCCAGACCGAGCACGAGGTCCAGGCGGTCGAGTGGGGTGTCGCCAACATCAAGGCGAACCAGGTCTGGTCGCAGTACGGCGACAAGGGTGAGGGCATCGTCGTCGCGAGCATCGACACCGGGGTCCAGTACGACCACCCGGCGCTGGTGAAGCAGTACCGCGGCAACAACGGTGACGGCACCTTCGACCACAACTACAACTGGTTCGACGCGGCCGGCACCTCGCCGACGGCACCGGCCGACGGCAACGGCCACGGCACCCACACGATGGGCACCATGGTCGGCGACGACGGCGCGGGCAACCAGGTCGGGGTCGCGCCGGGGGTGAAGTGGATCGCCGCGAACGGCTGCTGCCCGAGCGACGAAGCACTGATCAGCTCCGGTCAGTGGATGCTCGAGCCGACCAACCTCGCCGGGCAGAACCCGGACGCGAGCAAGCGGCCGAACGTCATCAACAACTCGTGGGGCAGCACGCTGCCGTCCAACGACCCGTTCATGGAGGACGTCACCAACGCCTGGACCGCGTCCGGGATCTTCGGTGCGTTCGCCAACGGCAACAGCGGACCGGGCTGTAACACCAGCGGTTCGCCGGGTAGCGAGCAGAGCATCTACTCCGCCGGCGCCTATGACATCAACAACAACATCGCCTCGTTCTCCGGCCGCGGTTCCGGCCAGAACGGCGTGATCAAGCCGAACATCTCGGCGCCTGGCGTCAACGTCCGGTCCAGCCTGCCGGGCAACACCTACGGCAGCTTCAGCGGTACGTCGATGGCCACACCACACCTCGCGGCGACGATCGCGCTGTTGTGGTCGGCGTCGCCGACGTTGAAGGGTGACGTGGCGGCAACTCGCGCGCTGCTGAACCAGACCGCGGTCGACGCGCCGGACACCTCGTGCGGTGGCACCGCGGAGAACAACAACGTGTTCGGTCAGGGCCGTCTGGACGCACTGGCCCTGCTGAACGCCGCACCGATCGGCAACACCGGCACTCTGTCCGGCAAGGTCACCGCCGCCACCGGTGGTGCCGCGATCGCCGGTGCCAGCGTGACGGTCAAGGCCGCCGGTCAGCCTGACAAGGTCCTGACCACCAGCAGCACCGGTACGTACTCCTCGGTCCTGCCGGAAGGGAGCTACGACCTGACCGTGGCGTCGTTCGGGTACGGGACGCAGACGGCCACCGTCAGCATCACCACCGGTCAGACCACGGTCAAGGACTTCGCGCTGGCGAGCACCCCGCAGGTGAGCGTCGGCGGCACCATCACGGACGGCTCCGGCCACGGCTGGCCGCTGTACGCGAAGGTGAGCGTCGAGGGTCCGGGTGGCGTGTTCGACTACACCACGCCGACCAACGGTCGCTTCAGCCTGAAGGTTCCGTCCGGTGCGGCGTACTCGCTCAAGGTCGAGGCGCAGTACCCGGGCTACCAGACGGTCAGCCAGCCGATCACGGTCGGGAGCGGCAACCTGACCAAGAACATCGCGGTTCCGGTGCGGTCCGACGCGTGCGCCACGGCGCCGGGTTACCGCAACGGCTCCGACGGCGTCTACGAGACGTTCGACTCCGGTGCGGTCCCGAGTGGCTGGACCGTGGTCGACGGCAAGGGCAACGGTCAGGTCTGGCAGTTCAACGACCCGGGCAACCGGGGCAACCTGTCCGGTGGTGGCGGCAAGTTCGCGGTCATCGACAGCGACAAGTACGGTCCGGCCGGCTCGCAGGACACGTCGCTGGTCAGCCCGGTCGTGAACCTGAGCGCGGTCACCGCCCCGGTGATCCGGTTCAACCAGGACCTGAACTACCTGTCCGGCGAGAAGGCCGACGTCGACCTGTCGATCGACGGCGGTGCCACCTGGAGCACCGTGGCCGCGCAGGCCGCGGACCTGCGCGGTGTCAAGGAGATCGCGATCCCGCAGGCGGCCGGCAAGTCCGCCGTACAGGTTCGCTTCCACTACTACAACGCCTCGTACGAATGGTGGTGGGAGGTCGACAGCGTGCTGATCGGCAGCCAGATCACCTGCGAGCCGACCGGCGGCGGCATCGTCGTCGGCAACGTCAAGGACGCCAACACGAACGGTTTCCTGAACGGCGCCGTCGTCACCCGTGACGGCAGCTCCGAGTCCGGTACCACCGTGGCGACGCCCGAGGACACCGGCCTGAACGACGGCTTCTACTGGCTGTACTCGTCCACGGACGGCGACCAGGGCTTCACCGCCAAGGCCGGCAACTACGTCACGGCGAACCAGACCGTCAACGTCGAGGCGGACTGGGTCACCCCGGCCGACTTCTCGCTGAAGGCCGGACAGCTCAGCGTCACGCCGGGCAGCATCACTGGCAACCTCAAGCTGCCCAGCGGCAAGGTGACCAAGTCGTTCACCGTCAAGAACACCGGTGGCGCCGACGTCAACGTCAAGTTCGGTGAGAAGGACAACGGCTTCGTCCTGGAGAACGCGAACGGCACCAAGACCACCAAGTCCCAGGTGCTGAACAGCACGGGCGCGCCGCTGCAGCGGCTCTCCGTGCCGACGACGTTCGCCAATCTGCTGTCGGGCAAGATGGCCACGGCAAGCACGGCGGCCGCACAGCCGCAGGCCGCACCGTGGACGAGCATCGCCAACTACCCGGCGGCAGTGATGGACAACCGGGTGGTCAGCCTCGACGGCAAGACCTACTCGATTGCCGGTGGCAACGGTTCGGCCTCGAGTGCGAACAGCTACGTGTACGACCCGGCGTCGCTGGCCTGGACGCCGATCGCTCCGCTGCCGGCCGCCCGTAACGCCATCACCGTCGGCGTCGTGGGTGGCAAGATCATCGCCAGCTCCGGCTGGGGTGCATCCGGTCCGGACGCGGCGACGTGGTCCTACGACCCGGCTGCGAACGCCTGGACGGCCCTCGCGGCCAACCCGGCGCCGCGGGCCGCGGCCGGCCAGGCTGTCGCGGACGGCAAGCTGTACGCCGTCGGTGGCTGCACGACCGCAAGCTGCCTGCCGATGAGCAACACGGTGGTCCGGTACGACCCGGCCGCCAACTCGTGGCAGACACTGGCGAACTACCCGCAGTCGGTCGCGTTCGCGTCCTGCGGCACCATCGACGGCAAGGTCTACTGCGCCGGTGGTAACGACGGCACGAACTCGCTGAAGTCGGCGTACGTCTACGACCCGGGAGCGGACTCCTGGACCGCGATCGCCGATGCTCCGGCCGACCACTGGGCGGCGTCGTACGCCGTTGCCAACGGCAAACTTCTTGTCGTCGGCGGTGTCCAGGCCGGTGCCGTCACCAACGCCGGGTTCTCCTACGACCCGGCGACGGACAGCTGGACGGCCCTGCCGAACGCCAACCAGGCACGCTACCGCGGTGGCGCGGCCTGTGGCTTCTACAAGGTCGGTGGCTCGTCCGGTGGCTTCACCGCCACGGTCGACAGTGAGGTCCTGCCGGGTCTGGAGGACTGCTCCGAGTCCGCGGCGGACGTGAGCTGGTTGTCGCTCGACAAGACCGAGGCCACCCTGGCCCCGGGACAGTCGACGACGGTCAAGGTCACGCTCACCGCGAACGTCGACCAGCCCGGCACCTACAGCGGTGCCGTGACGATCGGCGAGAACACCCCCTACACGGTCGCACCGGTCGGCGTGACGATGGTCGTCACTCCCCCGAACACCTGGAGCAAGCTGCAAGGCACCGTCACGAGCGTCAGCTCGACCGGCGTCACAGCACCGCTCCCGGGCGCGACCGTCGAGGTGGACTCGTGGGCACAGTCGTACACCTTCATCACCGACAAGGACGGCAAGTACGCCTACTGGCTGGACCGTCGCAACAACCCGCTCACCCTGATCGCCGCCAAGGACGGCTACAAGCCCCAGACCCGCACCACCAAACTGGTCGCCGGTGAGCCAGTAACCGAAGACTTCGCCCTGAAGTCGATCAAGTAATCACAACGCAGTAGAAACGCCCGGCCCCGGACACATTGTCCGGGGCCGGGCCTGTTCCCGGTCTAGAAACGGGGCGGGCGCGCTAGGCGGTCTGTAGTAGGTGGAAGCCGACGCCGCGGACGGCGTGAATCGTTACAGTGGCGCCCAGGTTGGAGAGCTTTTGGCGCAGGCGCTTGACCACCGAGTGGATGTGGGAGCCGTGGCCGAGGTGTTCGTTGCCCCAGACTGCGTGGTGCAAGCGCTGGTAAGTCCAGACGCGTCCGGGTTCCGCCACCAGGCAGTGCAGGAAGTCGTGCTCCAGCCGGGTCAGTGAGACCTCACGGTCCTTCCACCGAACCACTCTGCGCCCCTCGTCGAGCTCGATCTGGTCAGCCTCGACCGGAGCAGCCTCGACCGGTACAGCCTCGATCGAGGCAGCGACAGGCAGCTGGGCAGCCGAAACCTGAGCAGCCACAGGCATCTGGGCAACGGTGGGCAGCACCGTCGGAGTCAGTACGACGGGACCGACCGGAGTGACCGAGGTGAGCTCCAGGAACGCCCGGGCTTGATCCGCGCTCGACACCAGCAGCAGTGCGTCCGCCCCACCCAACAGCCGCGCGAGTTGCACCCGTTCGGCCGTCGAGGTAGCCACCCCGATGATCAACGACGAATCCGACGACCTCTGCATGGCAAGCCCCTCCCCAATCCAACGCCGGCCAGCCACAAGTACGGTTCACGGCACGAACTAAGTCAAGGGATTCCCCGCGCGCAGGGCTGGCACATATGCGCCCTGTCCGAGAAAGGACAAGACCGCGGACGGGCCAAAATCGAAGCAGAACCTGATCGCAAACACACAGCGTGCGCACAGCTGTGCCGATCATGGGCCGATCATGGGCCGAACAAGCGCCGGACAAGGGCAGCCAAGGACACGTGAAGAGCCGGCCGGGCCCGGGGCGGCGGGCGCGGCCGGCGGTCCTGCAGTGGTGTTGGCAGGGGTCAGCCGATCGTCTTCACCGCGCTGATCAGCGTGCCGCTGGTGGTGTCGCCGGACAGCTCCCAGAAGAAGGCGCCGCCGAGGCCCTGGTTGTTCGCGTACGTCATCTTGGTCTGGATCGTGGCAGGCGTGTCATAGCCCCACCACTGCCCGTTGCAGAACGCGTACGCCGTACCTCCGACCGTCCCCGTGGACGGGCAGCGGGTCGAGATCAGCTTGTAGTCCTCGATCCCGGCCTCGTACTTGCCGGGCGCCGCGCCGGTCGCTGAACCACCGGGCGCGGCCTGCGTGACCCCGGTCCAGCCACGACCGTAGAACCCGACCCCGAGCAGCAGCTTGGACGCCGGGATGCCCTTCGACTTCAGCTTCTGGATCGCGGCATCGCTGTAGAAGCCGGCGGTCGGGATTCCGGCGTACGACGTCAACGGCGAGTGCGGCGCGGTCGGGCCTTGTGAGCTGAATGCCCCGAAGTAGTCATAGGTCATGGGCATCAGCCAGTCGAGCTTCCCGGCCGCGGCGGCGTAGTCGGTCGCGTCGATCTTGCCGCCGTTCGTACCGTCGGCCGTGATCGCGGCGGTCACCAATGCCGACGAGCCGAACTTGTTACGCAACGCGGTGATCACGTTGTTGAAGGCGCTCGGGCCGGAGGTGTCGCAGCTGAGGCCGCAGGCGTTCGGGTACTCCCAGTCGATGTCGATGCCGTCGAACACGTCGGCCCACCGCGGGTCCTTGACCAGGCTGTAGCAGGAGTCCGCGAACGCGGTCGGGTTCCTGGCGGCGTCGGTGAAGCCGCCGGACCACGTCCAGCCACCGAACGACCAGACCACCTTGAGGTTCGGGAACTCCTTCTTCAGCTTGCGCAGCTGATTGAAGTTGCCGCGCAGCGCACCGGTGTCCCAGGTGTCCGCGACGCCGTCGACCGACGACGCCGCGTCGTAGAACTTGTCGTACGCCGCGTACGAGTCGCCGATCGCACAACGGCCACCGGTGGTGTTGCCGAACGCGTAGACGATCGTGGTCAGCTTCGCGGCCGATCCACTCGTCTTGATGTTCTTCACGTGGTAGTTGCGGTCGTAGACACCCCACTCGGTGAAGTAGCCGACGACCTTCTTACCAGCGGCGGGCTGTGCGGCGGGCTGTGCCGCCGACTGTGCCGCCGACTGTGCCGCCGACTGTGCCGCCGACTGTGCCGCCGACTGGGCCGCCGACTGGGCCGCCGGTTCAGCTGTTGGTCGAGCGGCGATGGCGGGCGACGCCAGACCGGCGCCGAGAAGGGCCGTCGCGGCGGCCAGAACCAGAAAACGCAGACGCATGAGAGTTACCTCCTGGGGGGCGGAAGAGGAACTGTCCGCACCCTATCGACCACATCCAGTTAAGAAAAGAAGTTAACCGAATAAAAATGAGCTCGTGATCATCGCGTCGCGGCAGGTAACCCGTTCACCACCGCGATCCGACACGCCGTCCGGGAGTTGCCGATCGGCGTGCGGTGGGAGTGCGAAGCGGAGTAATCTCCTCGCGCACGGTCACTCTTGACCGCATCCGACGGAGGAACAGTGCCCAGTCCGGTTCGACGGCCGCTCGTTCGGCGACCGCTCGTCATCTGGCTGCTCGCGGCCCTCGCCGTCCCGGTGCTGCTGACGGCGATCCTCATCCCGGCCAGGGCAGGCACCACCGAGGACGATCTGCACGATCGGACCCTGGCCGCACTCCAGGCCCGCGGGATCGAGACCGGCTCGATCGACTTCGACGGTCGCGATGCGAAGGTCGTCGTACCGGCTGGTGTCGATGCCGAGCTCGTGCGTCAGGTGGTCGGATCCGTCGACGGCGTCCGTACGGTCCGGATCGAGGGTGCGACGACGTCACCGTCGGCCGCTCCACCCGCCGAGCCGGCGGTTTCGCCGTTCGAGGTGGGCCGGACCGATCAGTCGATCCGAGTGCAGGGTGCGGTCAAGGATCAAGCGGTCCAGGACGCGATCGCCGCCGAGGTCGCGAAGGTGCTCGGAGACAATCGCGAGTACGACGACCGCACGACGATCGACGCGAACGGCCTGCCCGACGCGACTGCGGTGTCCTCGCTGTTGTCCGCGATCGCGGTGGGGAGCGGTGACGCGTCGGTGCGGTGGGACGGCAGCACACTCACCTTGTCGGGTGAGGTGCCGGACCAGGCGACCAAGGCCACCATGGCCCGGGCCGCCGCGAAGGCCGTGCCTGGTGCCGTGATCGCCAACCAGCTCGAGGTTCCGCCGCCACCGGTGGCTCAGGTCAGCGAAGCGTGCCGGACGTTCCCGAGCCGGCTGTCGGAGTTCACCCGGCAGCACAAGATCAACTTCCTGTCCGGTACGGCGATCGTCAACGACGCATCGAAGCCGACCGTCGTCAAGGCGGCCGCGTTGCTGAAGACGTGTCCGGACGCGTTCATCGAGGTGGCCGGTCACACCGACAACCTCGGGTCGCCGGCGAGCAGTCTGCCGCTGTCCGAACGCCGGGCCGCCGAGGTCAAGGCCGAACTGGTCAAGCTCGGCGTGGCCGCCAACCACATCCACTCGACCGGTTACGGCCAGGCCTTCCCGATCGCGTCCAACTCCACCGCCGGCGGCCGGATCGAGAACCGCCGAGCCGAGATCCGAGTACTGCAAGGGAACTGAATGAGCTGGCTGATCGCACAGACCTGGGTCCTGCTGCTGGTCGCGTTCGTACTCGGCAGCGCGGCCGCCTGGATCGTCCACCGGCTGGTCCGCACCCCGGCGAGAGGAGACCGCTGATGAGCTGGCTGTTCCGCAACAACTGGCCGTGGTCCCTCCTGGCCTTCTTCGTCGGCGCCGTCATCACGTGGATCCTCCTCGAACGCCGCACTCCCCCGCTCGCCGCAGACCCAGAACCTGAGCAGGAGAAGGAAGAGGTCCTCGTCGGCGCAACCACGGTCGCCGACCCGGCCGAACCCGCGGTGCAGGCCAAACCCGAGAAGCCCGCCGCGAAGCCGTTCTCCGAACTGATGGAGCCCGACCCGACGCTCTTCGACGACATCGAGCCGGCCGACGCCCCGAAACCTCCACAGCCGTTGCAGTCGCGGGAGTACGCCGAAACCCCGCCCGGACGCTTCGGTGCGGGGTCGGCCGACGCCGTACCGCACCAGGCCGCGCCGGACGGTTTCACCATCAAGGGCAACGCCCAGTCGATGCTGTTCCACACCCCCGACTCGCCCTACTACGGCCGCACCAAACCCGAAGTCTGGTTCCGCACCGAAGCCGACGCCGAACGAGCCGGCTTCACCAAATACACCCGCCGCCCCCGCAAATCCACAGACCCCCGCAACTGACGTCCTACGCTGACCCTGGCCCGGTCCTACGATCGCGGAAACACTGAGTAACCAGGAGGCGAAGTTGCAACGCGACATCACAGTTCCCTTCACCATCGAGCAGGACGAGAACGGCACCTGGTGCGCCTCGGCCGCACTGAACCCGGACTCCTTCGCCAACGGTGATGGGGCGACGCGGGAAGCGGCCATCGAGGACCTGAAGGAGGCCATCATCGCCCTGGCCGACGTGGTCGGCGTACCTGAGCAGGTGACCGTCACCGTCGAGGTCGACGGCTGATGGCGGCTCCGAAGAAGCGTCGTGACGCCGAGCGGGAGCTGAAGAAGAAGGGCTTCGCACCCGTCAAGGGTCGCGGCAAGGGCAGCCACGAGGTGTGGCAGGACCCGAGCGGTAAGTCGGTCGTCGTCCCGAAGCACGGCGACGAGATCGCGGCCGGTACCTGGCGGTCGATCGAGAAGCAGGCCCAGGCACCGGCGCGGGACACCCAGGCAGCGGCCGACACGGACGCCGCGCAGAGACTGGCCAACGGCGGTCAACGTCGAGCCGGCAGCGGCACCGGTCAGGAGGGTCAAGGCCAGCGAGGTCAGCAGGGCGGCCAGCAGGCCGCACCCAAGAAAAAAGGGATCTTCCGCCGCAGCTGAAACAGCCGATCGGCCCGGCCGGCACCCGATCGGGTGCCGGTCGGATAGGGGGATCGGGCCCCCATTTGCTTGTACTGGCAAAGGGCGGTCAGACTAGGCGGAACGCCTTGCGGGACCGTCCTACCGACGGCGTCACCACATCAGTGGGTTCGTCCGGCTTCATCGTGTTGTTCCCCTTTTTGTGAACCCTCGAACGGGGTACGGGACCAGTGCGGATCCGGGTGGTTCCACACATCGCTGTCACGTCGTGGCGGCAAGCCCAGTTACACGCGCAGTACCGCTAGGTTTGGAGACACCCGATGGAGGTGAGCGTGACCGACATGCTGCCGGAGCAGCACCACGGACTGACGAAGAGTGACCCGCTGTGGTTCAAGCGGGCCGTCTTCTACGAAGTCCTCGTGCGGTCCTTCAAGGACTCGAACGCCGACGGCGTCGGCGACCTGCAAGGCCTGACCGAGAAGCTCGACTACCTCGAGTGGCTCGGCGTGGACTGCCTCTGGTTACCGCCGTTCCAGCCGTCACCGCTGCGCGACGGCGGGTACGACATCTCCGACTACACCGGCGTGATGCCCGAGGTCGGCACGATCGCCGACTTCGCCGCGCTGATGGACGCCGCGCACGCGCGCGGGATCCGGATCATCGTCGACTTCGTGATGAACCACACCTCGGACCAGCATCCGTGGTTCCAGGCCTCGCGCGAAGACCCCGACGGTCCGTACGGCGACTTCTACGTGTGGTCGGACACCGACGAGAAGTACTCCGACGCCCGGATCATCTTCGTCGACACCGAGTCCTCGAACTGGACCTGGGATCCAGTGCGCGGACAGTACTTCTGGCACCGGTTCTACTCCAACCAGCCGGACCTGAACTTCGAGAACCCGGCCGTCGGCGACGCGATGATCGAGGCGCTGAAGTTCTGGCTCGACCTGGGGGTCGACGGTTTCCGGCTGGACGCCGTTCCGTACCTGTTCGAGTCCGAGGGCACCAACTGCGAGAACCTCCCGCGCACCCACGAGTTCCTCAAGCGGGTCCGCAAGGAGGTCGACGCGAACTACCCCGACCGGGTGATGCTCTGCGAGGCCAACCAGTGGCCGGCCGACGTGGTCGAGTACTTCGGCGACCGCAGCTCGGGCGGCGACGAGTGCCAGATGGCGTTCCACTTCCCGGTGATGCCGCGCATCTTCATGGGCGTACGCCGCGAGTCCCGCTTCCCGATCTCGGAGATCCTGGCTCAGACTCCAGCGATCCCCGACACCTGCCAGTGGGGCATCTTCCTGCGCAACCACGACGAGCTCACGCTCGAGATGGTCAGCGACGAGGACCGCGACTACATGTGGGGCGAGTACGCGCAGGACCCGCGGATGAAGGCGAACATCGGGATCCGCCGCCGGCTCGCGCCGCTGCTGGACAACGACGTGAACAAGATGGAGCTGTTCACGTCGATGCTGCTCAGCCTGCCCGGTTCCCCGATCCTGTACTACGGCGACGAGATCGGCATGGGCGACAACATCTGGCTCGGTGACCGCGACGGCGTGCGGACGCCGATGCAGTGGTCCCCGGACCGGAACGCGTCGTTCTCCACCGCGACACCGGGCAAGCTCAGCCTGCCGGTGATCATGGATCCGGTCTACGGCTACCAGGCGGTGAACGTCGAGGCCGAGATGGAGAACGCGTCCTCGTTGCTGCACTGGACCCGGCGGATGATCCAGACCCGTAAGCAGCACCCGTGTTTCGGCATGGGTACCTTCACGGACCTGGGGGGATCCAATCCGAGCGTGCTGTCGTACGTTCGCGAGTTCGGTGACGACGTGGTGCTGTGCGTGAACAATCTGTCCCGGTTCCCGCAGCCGATCGAGCTGGACCTGCGGCAGTGGCAAGGGGTGGATCCGGTCGAGCTGCTCGGTGGTGTGCACTTCCCGACGATCGGTGAGTTGCCCTACCTTTTGACGCTCGGCGCGCACGGTTTCTACTGGTTCCGGTTGCCGGTGCCGGCTGACCATGAGGAGAGCGATTCGTGACTTCCCATCTGGACCAGGTCCAGTCCTTCTGTGCGGGCCAGAGGTGGTTCGGGGAGAAGGGACACGACGTCCGTGTCGACGCGATGGCCACCTCGGTGTGGTTGTCCGGCGCGGACGCCTGGCCCGCGGTCCGGATCGGGTTCGTCTACTGTTCGGGGCCTCCCGGGGTGGAGATCCCGATCCGGGTCTACCAACTCCCGGTCAGCTACCACCGCGCCCCGGTGGACAATCTCGGCCACGCGCTGATCGGCGAGTGGTCCGAGCCCGACCTCGACGACGCGCAGGTCTGGGTGTACGACGCTTTGCACGACAAGGAAGCGACGCCGTACTGGCTCGACGGGCTGACCCACGGCCGGCGGCTGGACGGGTTGGAGTTCCATCCCGTCCACGCTCCGGACCGGAGCCTCGTCGTACCGGAGGACGCGCAGTCGCTCGTCCTCACCGTCGAGCAGAGCAACACGTCGCTGGTCTTCGGCGATGTCGCGCTGCTGAAGGTGTTCCGCCGGCTCGAGCCCGGGAGCAATCCCGGCGTCGAGATCGAGTCGGCGCTCACCGAGGCCGGGTCCGAGCTGGTCCCGGAGGTGCTCGGATCGGCGCGCGGCAGCTGGCCGCGCGCCGGCGGCGGCACCGACAACGGTGAGCTCGCGATGATGACGGCGTTCCAGAAGAACGCGACCGACGGCTGGACGTTCGCGACCTCGTCGGTGCGGGACCTGTACGCCGAGGCCGACCTGCACGCCGAGGAGGTCGGCGGCGACTTCGCGGGCGAGTCGCACCGGCTCGGCGCGAGCACCGCTCAGGTCCATTCCGAGCTCGCCAAAGCGCTCGGGACGGACATCTGGGAGCCCGCGAAGCTGGTCGAGAGCGCGGCGGCGATGCGGCGGCGGCTGGACCAGGCGGCCGCCGCGATCCCCGAGCTCCAGCCGTATGCGGCCGGTCTCGCCCGCGCGTTCGACGCACTCGCGTCGTACGGGCAGGCGGTGACGGTGCAGCGGATCCACGGTGACTTCCATCTGGGTCAGGTGCTGCGGACCATCGACGGCTGGAAGCTGATCGACTTCGAGGGTGAGCCGGCCAAGTCCCTGATCGAACGGCGGGCGCTCGACACCCCGATCAAGGACATCGCCGGGATGCTGCGCTCGTTCGACTACGCGGCCCGGTCGCTGCTGCTGGCCGATCACAACGGCGACCAGCAGATCGCCTACCGCGCCGCGGAGTGGGCCGGCCGCAACCAGCAGGCCTTCTGCGACGGGTACGCCGAGGTCGCCGGGACGGATCCACGCGAGCAGAAGGTCCTGCTCGACGCGTTCCTGGCCGACAAAGTGATCTACGAGACACTCTACGAGGCCCGGAACCGGCCGACCTGGCTCCGCATCCCGATGGCTGCGGCGGCCCAGTTGGCCGAACGGTAAGGATTACCCCAAATCTCAGCTAAGTAATCCTCAGCGAGATGAGAATTACAGAGCGTGGGTGAGCGACCACTGTAATACTTGCGGGTATGCCCCCCGAGCCGCAACTAGAGGTCCTGGTCCTCGGGCCTCTGGTCGTCAGGCTCGGCGGTGCCTCGATCTCGGTCGACCGTCCGCTGGAGCGGGCGCTGCTGGTCCGGCTCGCGCTGGCCGGCGGCATGTCGGTCCCGGATCACCGGCTCGCGGCCGACCTGTGGGGTGACGTCGATCTGGCCCGCCCGACCGAGCGGTTGCGCGTGCTGGCGTCCCGGCTCCGGGCCGCGATCGACTCCCCCAACTCGCTGACCCGCGTCAATGGCGGCTACGCCCTGGCGGCCGAGCTCACCGACCTGGCCGAGGCCCGCGCGGCGGCCGAGCGCATGCACGCTGCGGTCCGCACCGGCGACCACTTCGCGGTCCGCAGCGCAGCCCGGGACGCCCTCGCGCACTGGCGCGGGTCGTCGCTGGCCGACCTCCGGACGATTCCGTACGCCGTTGCCGAGGGCGAGCAACTGGATGCCTGGCGGCTGACCCTGCAGGTGGAGCTGTTGTCTGCCGAGCTTTCGCTCGGTCACGCGGCCGAGGCAGGCCGTGAGCTCGAGGCTCTCGCCGCCGAGAACCCGCTGCACGAACGCCTGTGGTGTTTGCTTGCCTTGGCCCTCTATCGGACCGGCCGGCAGGCGGATGCCCTGGCCCGGATGGCGAAACTGCGCACCCGGCTCGCGGACGAGCTCGGCGTCGACCCGGCGCCGGACACCGCCGCGATGGAGTTGCGGTTGCTTCGGCAGGACCCGACGTTGTTGCTGCAGGCCACTGAATCGACGCCTCCCCCGGCCGTCCCGGCGGAGGGCCCGGCGGCCGAGCTCCCGTCGCCGCTGACGAGTTTCGTCGGCCGGGAGAAGGAGCTGTCGTCGCTGGTCAAGCGGCTCGGCGAGCCCGGTCTGACCACGCTGACCGGCGGTCCCGGCAGTGGCAAGTCGCGGCTGTCGTTCGAGGCCGCGCGGGCAGTGTCGGGTCGCGCCGTTCGACTGGTCGAACTGGCTCCACTCCAGCGTGAGAGCGCCGTACTGGAAGCCATCGTGGGCGATGACGCCAGCGGTCACGACCCGTTGGGGGCGGCTGCTGCGGCCTTGGACGGCTCGGTGCTGGTGCTCGACAACGCCGAGCATGTGGTCGAGCAGGTCGCGGAGATCGTCAGCGGATTGTTGCGGCGGGCACCTACTTTGACGGTCCTGGTGACGTCGCAGCGGCCGCTGCAGCTCGGCGCCGAGGAGGTCCGGCCGATGCGGCCGTTGGACGCGCTCGCCGCGGCCCGGCTGTTCACCGAGCGCTGTGCTGCCGATGCGCAGGGAGCCGATCCGGAGCAGGTCGCAGCGATCTGTACGGCGGTCGACCGGTATCCACTCGGGATCGAGCTGGCTGCCGGTCTGACCAGGACGCTGACCGTTCCGCAGTTGGCGCAGCGGTTGGCCGATCGGATGCGGTTGCTCGTGGCCGGCGGCCGTGATTCGCAGCTGCGGCACACCAGTCTGGTCGCCGCACTGGACTGGAGTCACCAACTTCTGGGGGACGTGGAGCGCGCCGTACTGCGTCGGGTCGCTGTCTTCGCCGGCGGGTTCACGCTGGAGGCAGCCGAGCAGGTCGCCCTCGATCCGCGGGACGTCGCACCCGCGTTGACCGAGCTGGCCG
This sequence comes from Kribbella sp. NPDC055071, assembly GCF_053608045.1. Taxonomy (NCBI): domain Bacteria; kingdom Bacillati; phylum Actinomycetota; class Actinomycetes; order Propionibacteriales; family Kribbellaceae; genus Kribbella; species Kribbella sp. NPDC055071. The sequence continues at coordinate 169,392 of NZ_JBSGUS010000003.1, read as the reverse complement.
ACCGGAGCCTGCTGACGGTCGAGGCCGTGAACGGCCGGCGGTTCCGGTTGCTCGAGACCGTCCGCGAGTATGCGCTGGCGAAGCTCGAAGAGGCCGGCGAGACCGAGCTGGTCCGGGCGGCCGAGCTCGACTGGGCGCTGAACTATGTGCTCGCGGCCGGACGCAGCGACGACGACTTCGCGCATGCCGAATCGGTCGCCGACGTCTTCGCCGAGTGGCCGAATCTGCTCGACATCCTGGATCGCGCGCCCGGCACGGACCGCGCGGTGGTCGCACTGCGGCTCACGCTCGCCATGCACACCCCCTGGCTGATCCGCGGCTGGTATGCCGAGGCCGCGCGGCACTTCGGCGCGTTGACGAACGCACCGGGCGCGATCACGGGCGAGCGGATCACCGCGCTGTCGAACCACGGCTTCGTGCTGACGATGCGCGGCCGGTTCGACGAGGCGGCGGCGTTGCTGTCCGAGGCCGAGGCGCTGGCCCGGACACAGGACGACGACACGCTCACGCTGACGGCGCTCTACTACCGCAGCATCGTCGAGATCGAGCGCGGTCACCTCCTCGACGCGTTCACCCCGTTGCTCGCCGGCCAGGCGCTGGCCCGTACGTCGCCGGAGCACGAACGCCGACTGTCGTCGTTCACCGACGCACTCGGCACCCTGTATGTGTACGCCGGTCAGCCGGAGAAGGCGCTCGAATGCTACGACGTCTGCATCGTCGCCGACCGCGAGTACGGCGATGAGCACGGCCTGTCCCGTGGACTCAGCAACCTGGCCGGCGCACTCATCAGCTTGAACCGGCTGGACGACGCCCTGCGCGCAGCGGCCGAATCGGATCACTACGCCCGCCGCCTCGACGACCGGCAGATCCTTCCGCTGAACGACGTGATCCGCGGCCTGGTCGCGATCGAGCAGGGCCACCTGGACGACGCGGAGAAGTTCCTGCGGGCCGCGGTCGACTACGCGATCGCCGACGACACCGGCATCACGCACGCCTACATCGACCTGGCCGACCTCCTCATCCGCCAGGGCGAGATCGTCGAGGCGGCCACGCTTCTCGACGCCGTCTTCGCCGAAACCCCCGAGTACAGCACCTCCTGGCTGGCCGGCCGCGCCGTCGCCGCCGCCCTTGCCCTGGCCCAGGGCGACCACGCCCGAGCCACCGCCCTGGTCGCCGAAACCACCACCGCCTACACCAGAACCGGCTTCGGCTGGCCCCGCTACGTAGCCCGTCTCAACGAGGTCCGCGCCGCCTTGAATGCTTAGGGAAGCAGCAGGAATGCCTCACAGTGGATGGGCCGGACGACGCTGAAATGGCGGCGATCCAACGTTGCCACCTCCTCGACGCCGAGACGCTCGGCCGCGGTAATCACCGACGCGTCCGCCGTCCCCAACGGCAGATCGCGGTAGACCGACGTCAGTTCGGCAATGCGAAGCCAGTCCCTTGGAACGACGGGCTCCGCGACCAGATTGCCGTTCGCGAGATCGCCGAGGAAGCGAATCTCCGGAACCGGCCCGAGCCGGCTCGCGAGCAGATAGGTCACCTCGGTGACGACGAGCATCGGCACCAGCAAAGGACCTGGATGGGTGGCCAGCAGCTCGAGGCATTCCTCATGATGCTTGTCGTCCGCGTCGACGTAGGCGTAGAGCGGACCGGCATCGACGATCAGCGCGATCGGTCGACCTCCGCCGCGAGGATCTCCTCGATCCGCTCCGACACATCCGACTGTCCGCTCCGCCCGGCACCGGCCGCCAGCAGCCGTCGCCGCTTGGTCCGGCCGTTGGCCAGGTGGGTTTCGACGGCCTCACGAGTCAGCTCCGAGATCGTCATTCCACGGCGTGCCGCCTCGTGCCGCAGCCGGGAATCGAGCTCGTCGGGGAGCTTCACTGTGGTTCGCTTCATGGTATGCCAGCATACCGTACAGCGGGCTTCGGGGTGTCGCCCCCGAGCCGGTGGGTACTGGGTGCAGTCAAGGTGAGTGTGATCGGGCAGGATGGGGTTTATGGGATCGAGCGAGCGGGACGCCGGGCCGGCGACCGATGCTTTGGTGGAGCCAGTGACTGACGCTTTTGTGGAGCCGGTAGCCGAGGCCGAAGAGCCTGTGGTGACAGCGGTTCCGGTGGATCGGAGCGTGCTGGAGCGAGTGGTCGGCGGGACCTTCCACGATCCTCATCAGGTGCTCGGGCCGCACCTCGGCGAGCACGGCGTCACGGTCCGCGCGCTGCGGCCGTTCGCCAAGAGCGTGACGGTCTTGTACGACGACGAGCGGCTCGACCTGCGGCACGAGTTCGAGGGCATCTGGGTCGGCGTGCTCGACACCGACAAGGTGCCCGATTACCGCCTCGAGGTCACCTACACCGACGGCCCCGCGGTCGAGCTCGACGATCCGTACCGCTACCTCCCCTCGCTCGGCGAGGTCGACCTGCACCTGATCGGCGAGGGCCGGCACGAGCAGCTGTGGACAGTCCTCGGCGCCCACGTCCGGCGGTACGACGGATCAGGCGGCACCATCACGGGGACGTCGTTCGCCGTCTGGGCACCCAACGCACAAGGCATCCGGCTGACCGCGGACTTCAACTTCTGGGACGGCCGCGCACATCCGATGCGCTCGCTGGGATCGTCCGGCGTGTGGGAGCTGTTCGTGCCCGGCGTAGGCGCGGGCACCCGGTACAAGTTCGACATCTGCGGTCGTGACGGCGTGTGGCGGCAGAAGGCCGACCCGATGGCCAACCTGGCCGAGGTCCCCCCGGCGAATGCGTCCGTCGTGCACGAGTCGTCGTACGAATGGAACGACGCGGCCTGGCTGGAGCAGCGGGCCGCGGCGCAGGCCTACGCCGAGCCGATGAGCGTGTACGAGGTGCACGTCGGGTCGTGGCGCGAGGACAAGTCGTACGCCCAGCTGGCCGACGAGCTTGTTGCCTATGTCAACGATATGGGATTCACCCACGTCGAGTTCATGCCGGTGATGGAGCATCCCTTCGGCGGTTCGTGGGGTTACCAGGTCACGTCGTACTTCGCGCCGACCTCGCGCTTCGGCGACCCGGACGAGTTCCGGTTGCTGGTCGACAAGCTGCACCAGGCCGGTATCGGCGTACTGGTGGACTGGGTGCCGGCGCACTTCCCGAAGGACGCGTGGGCGTTGGCCCGCTTCGACGGGACCCCGCTGTACGAGCACCCGGACCCGCGCCGCGGCGAGCAGCCCGACTGGGGCACGCTGGTCTTCGACTTCGGCCGTCCGCAGGTCCGCAACTTCCTGGTCGCGAACGCGATCTACTGGGCCGAGGAGTTCCACATCGACGGCCTGCGGGTCGATGCGGTCGCGTCGATGCTGTACCTGGACTACTCCCGCACCGAAGGTCAGTGGGTGCCGAACCAGTTCGGCGGCCGCGAGAACCTCGAGGCGGTGTCGTTCCTGCAGGAGATGAACGCGACCCTCTACAAGCGGGTCCCCGGCGTCATCACCGTGGCCGAGGAGTCGACCTCGTGGCCGGGCGTGACCCGGGCGACGCATCTGGGCGGGCTCGGCTTCGGCTTCAAGTGGAACATGGGCTGGATGAACGACTCGCTGCGCTACCTGGAGCACGAGCCGATCCACCGCCAGTACCACCACCATGAGCTGACGTTCTCGATGATGTACGCGTACTCGGAGAACTTCGTCCTCCCGCTGTCGCACGACGAGGTTGTGCACGGCAAGGGTTCGCTGCTGCGCAAGATGCCGGGCGACCGCTGGCAGCAGCTGGCGAACCTGCGCGCCTACCTGGCGATGATGTGGGCGCACCCGGGCAAGCAGCTGCTGTTCATGGGCAGCGAGTTCGGCCAGGAGTCGGAGTGGTCGGAGAAGGGCGAGCTCGACTGGTGGTTGCTCGACCACAGTGATCACCAGGGCCTGCAGCAGCTGGTCCGCGACCTGAACGGCGTCTACCGCGACACCGCGGCGCTCTGGCGGCACGACCACGAGCCGGAGAAGTTCACCTGGATCGACGCCAACGACGCCGCCAACAACGTCTTCTCGTTCATCCGGTACGGCGCGGACGGCGAGCCGACCATCGCCTGCGTCGCCAACTTCTCCGCGGTCCCGCACTTCGGCTACCGCCTCGGCCTGCCGTACGCCGGACGCTGGGAAGAGGCGGTCAACACCGACGCCGAGTCGTACGGCGGATCCGGGGTCGGCAACTTCGGCGCCGTACAGGCTGACGGCCCGGAGTGGCACGGTATGACGACCAGCACCGAACTGTCCGTCCCACCCCTCGCGACGGTGTACCTGCGCTACACGGGGTAGCGTTCACGGGGTGACCGCCATACCCCCACTCACCGATGGCGACCTGACCCTGCAACTGATGCGGAACGACGATGAGGTCGTCGGCTTCGACGCCTTCCACGGGAACCGCCTCGGCACGGTCGAGATCCGGCGTACGTCGGCCGGCGTCGGCCTGGTCGTGTGGGCACTCGAGGGCGGGCCCGGAGCCGCGCAGCAGGCGGTCCGGTTGGTCGCCGAGTATGCGTTCAAGGAACTCGGTCTGGAGCGTCTGCAGATCGAGGTCGACCCGGAGTTGCGCAGGTTCGGCATGGTCGCCATCCGGTCCGGATTCCGGCGCGAGGGGTTGCTGCGCGGCGGGGCGTTGGTCGATGGTGAGCGCCGCGATGTCGCGGTCTACGGGATGCGCGCCGACGACCCGCGCCCGGACACCCTGCACGGGTGGACCGCGCTGATGGACTCCACGCTGCCCAAGAAGCGCGTGATCGCGCATGTGGTCGTGCGAGACACCGCCGGCCGCGTGCTGCTGTGTCAGGTCAGCTATAAGCAGGACCTGGAGCTGCCGGGCGGTGTGGTCGAGCCCGACGAGGATCCGGCGACCGGCGCCTCCCGCGAGATGACCGAGGAACTCGGCGTCGCCCTGCCGCTACTCGGCGTACTCGCCATCGACTGGCTCCCCCGCTGGGAAGGCTGGGGCGACGCGGTAGAGATCCTGTACGACGGCGGCGTCCACGACCCGACGTTGATCGACCAACTACAACCGGACGGCTTCGAGATCAAGGCCCTCTCGTGGCACGAGCCGGACGCCCTCGCCGGCCTGGTCTCCCCGCTGAACGCCCGTCGTCTCCCCCTGATCCTCAGCAACCCGTCGACGCTCTACAACCTCAGCAACGGTTCGCCCATCACCTGACAGTCCGCTGCGCCCACGCGCTTGTGCTGACGAGGGCGAGTACGACGACCACGACGCCCATCCCGATCGTCGGCCACCAGACCGTGTGAGCGTTTCGGGTGAATACGCGCGGGTCGGTCGCGGTGGACCCGACGATCGATCCCGCGATCGCGATGCCGAGGGAGACGCCGGTCTGGCGGCCGACACTGGCTAGTGAGGCGGCCAGGTCGGTCATCGAGGCGGGCATGCCGGAGACGGCGGAGTTGGCGATCGGTGGATTGACGGTGCCGAGGAAGATGCCGAAGAGCAGGAAGGTCGCGAGTACGACGAACAGCGGGGTCGCCGGCCCGATCCCGAGGGAGGCGACCGCGGTCAGGGTGAGCGCCGTACCGGCAACGACGAGAGGCAGGCGCGGCCCGATCGAACCGACGATGCGACCGGTGAGTGGGGACAGCACGATGATGAGGACGCCGACCGGGAGCAGGCAGAGGCCGGCGGCGAGGGCGGACAGACCGCGGACGCTTTGCAGGTAAAGCGTGGTGACGAAGAGGAACGCGCCGAAACCGCAATACGCGAAGAGGGCGATCACCACCGCCGAGCTGAACGGGACGGAGCGGAACAGCCGGAGCTCCAGGAGGGGTTGTGCGCGGCGGTTCTCGGACGCGATCAGGGCGACGGCCGAGATCGCGGCCACGGCCAGGAGGGCGAGGACGAGCGCCGTACCCCAACCGTTCTTCTCGGACTCGATGATCCCGGCAACGAGGCCGCCGAGGGACAGGACCACAAGCGCCTGACCGACCGGATTGAGCATCGTGCCACCGACGGCCTGGATGGCGCGGGCGGCGATCAGTACGCCGATGCTCGGCGCGAGGCTGCACAGGAGCGAGCCGACGCCGAAGCTGATCAGACCGAGCCGGAACATCCGGCGCCGACCAAACCGGTCCGCGCTGGATCCGGCCAGCAGCAGGAAGCAGGCCAGGACCAGCGTGTAGGCGTCGACAGTCCACTGCAGCCCGGCCGTCGAGGCCTGCAGGTCGTCGCGGATCGAGGGCAGGGCGACGTTGACGATGGAGATGTCCATCACCGAGACCAGCAGGCTCGTACAGCAGATGACCAGGACGGCGACCTTGCGCGCCGGGCTCAGGGTGGTCGTCGCTTGAAGGGCGGTCATATCCTCGACGGTAGGATTTAGAGCGTGCTCGAAGTCAAACAATCTGCTGAGATCCCCGCGCAAGGCATCAGCATCGCCGAGGCCGCCGAGCGGACCGGAGTGAGCGTGCACACCCTGCGCTACTACGAACGCGCCGGCCTCGTCGTCACGAGCGTCGGCCGGACCGCGGGCGGCCGCCGACGCTACCACCAGCTCGACCTCGACTGGATCCGTATCTGCACCCGCTTCCGCGCCACCGGCATGCCCATCCGCAGCATCCGCCGGTACGCCGAACTCGTCATCGCCGGCCGCGGCAACGAGAAGGACCGCTTGGAACTCCTCGAGTCCCACCGGGCCGAGGTCCTCACCAAACTCGCCGAGCTCCAGGACAGCCTCGAGCTCATCGACCACAAGATCGACGTCTACCGCGGCCGCCTCCAGGCCGGCGACGCCGACCAACTCTGGGCGCCGCTGCCGTCAGAGGTCGAGGGCGCTTAGGCGGCGGGTGAGGAAGCGGCGTTCGGTTTCGTTGGGGGTCAGGGTGATGGCCACCTGGTAGGCGGCGGCTGCTTCTTCGGCGCGGTTCAGACGGGTCAGGATGTCGGCCCGGGCCGCGGGGAGGTAGGCGTAGGTCGCCAGGGCCGGTTCGTTGCTGAGGGCATCTAGTTCGGCGAGGACGGCGGTCAGGTCGGCGCCCGGGACGAGGCTGTGGGCCGCGGCTCGGTTGAGGGCGACGATCGGCGTCGGCCAGCTGATCATCATCGCGTCGTACATCCGGACGACTTGTTTCCAGTTGGTCTTCTCCCACGACGGCGCGGTGACGTGGAGACCGGCCACCGCGGCCTGAAGCACGAAGCGGCCCTGCCCCCGAGACAGAGCCGCGGTCGCTCGTGACACTCCTTCCGCCAGGAGATGCACGTCCCATCGCGAACGGTCCTGGTCTGCCAGGAGCACCAGTTCACCGTCCGCGCTGACCCGCGCATCGCCGCGCGCCTCCGTCATCAGCAGCAATCCCAGCAAGGCCTGCGGCTCCGGCTCGTCCGGCATCAACCGAACCAGCAATCGCGCGAGCTCCACCGCCCGCCCGGTCAGGTCGGTCCGCGTCAACTCCGGACCCGCCGCAACATGCCCAGCCGTGTACACCAGGTGCACAACCGTCAGTACGACGTCGAGCCGCGCCGGCAACTCGTGATCCGCCGGGATCCGGTACGGGATGCCCGCGGCGGCGATCTTCTTCTTCGCCCGGGTGATCCGCGCGGCCGCGGTCGGCTCGCTGATCAACAGCACAGCCGCGACCTCGCGGGTCGTGAGTCCGCAGATCAACCTGAGTGTCAACGCCACTTGAGAATCGCGCGCCAAAGCCGGGTGGCAGCAGGTGAACACAAGCCGTAGTGGGTCCGTCGGCTGCTCGACATCGCCCGGTGCGATCGGGTCCTCGACCAGCAACGGCAGCTTCCGCCACAGCGTCGTCTCCCGGCGCAACCGGTCGAGCGCGAGCCGCCGCGCGACGGTCGTCAGCCACCCGCCCGGATTCGACGGTATCCCGTCCGGCCAGGACCGCAGCGCCCGGACGAACGCGTCCTGCGTGCAGTCCTCGGCCAGATCCAGATCCCGGGTCAGCCGCACCACCGAGGCGAGCACAGTCGACCAGCACTCCCGATGCGCGGCAGCAACGACCCGCGCGACCTCCACCGCCGTCGCCTGCTCGCTGACGGCAGGCGGGTCCCCCGACGGGTGTCGTCGAGTACCCGCCTGCTCGGTCACGTCAGGCCGGGCCTTGCGACCCGCCGGAGGTGTCCATCACCGGTCGGACCTCGACGTTGCCGGAAGGACAGATCTTGGCGAGCTCGAGGGCCTGGTCGAGGTCGCGGGCCTCGATCACGTAGAAGCCACCGAGGGCTTCCTTGGTCTCGATGAACGGTCCGTCGGTGACCAGCGGCTCGCCACCCTCGCGCTGCTTGACCGTGCTGGCCGTACTCGACCGCTCCAGCGCCTCCCCACCGAGTATCCGCGCGCCGGCCTTCTCGACCGCCTCGGCGAAGGCACCGTGCAGCTTCATCGCCTGCTGCCACTCCTCTGCGGTGACGTTGTCGTACCACTCTTCGCTGTCGAACAGCAGGAACATGTACTGCGCCATCTTCGACTCCCAGGGTTGGTGCTCTTGTAGGACATCTTGCTGACGAACGACACCGGAGGGAATCGACAGCCCGCACGAACGAGTTTTTGTGCGTACTGTTGACCATGTACTCAACAAGCCCCTGCGTACTTACCAAGACCCGGGAGGTATCCGGTGGAGCACCTCGACGTCCTGATCATCGGCGCCGGACTGTCCGGTATCGGAGCCGCCTACCGTCTGCAGACGCGCTGCCCGGACCGCTCGTTCGCGATCCTCGAGGCCCGCGACAACCTCGGCGGCACCTGGGACCTGTTCCGCTACCCCGGGGTCCGGTCGGACTCCGACATGTTCACGCTCGGATTCCCCTTCCACCCGTGGAAGGCCGCCAAGTCGATCGCCGACGGACCGTCCATCCTCGAGTACATCCACGAAACCGCGTCCACGTACGGCATCGACAAGAAGATCCGGTACGGCGAACACGTAGTACGCGCGGACTGGTCGTCGGACGACGCGCTCTGGACCGTGGAGACCAGCAAGGGGACGTACACCTGCTCCTTCCTGTATGCCTGCACCGGCTACTACAACTACGACCAGGGTTATGTGGTCGACTTCCCGGGCCAGAGCGACTTCGAGGGGCGGATCGTCCATCCGCAGCACTGGCCCGAGGATCTGGATTACACGGGTCAGCGCGTGGTTGTGATCGGCAGTGGTGCGACCGCGGTGACGCTGGTGCCGACAATGGCCCGTACGGCGGAGCACGTGACGATGCTGCAGCGTTCACCGAGCTATGTGGTGTCGACGCCGGCCCATGACCCGGTCGCGGACCGTATCCGCGCCGTGCTGCCGGAGAAGCTCGCCCACCACGTCATTCGCGGCAAGAACGTCGCGGTGAGCACTGCGCTCTACAACGCACTGCGGAAGTGGCCTGCCCACGGGGCCTGGTTCCTGAACAGCACAGCGGCCAAGCAACTGCCCGACTCCATCCCGGCGGATCCACACTTCCGGCCGCGCTACAAGCCGTGGGACGAACGGCTCTGTCTGGTGCCAGATGCGGATCTCTTCAAGGCGCTGCGGACAGGGTCCGCCTCTGTGGTCACCGACGAGATCGAGGCCTTCACCCCAACCGGGCTGCGACTGCGATCCGGTCAGGAACTGCCGGCCGACCTCGTGATCACTGCGACCGGACTGAGCATGGTTGCACTCGGCAATATCAGGCTGACGGTCGACAGGCGGTCGATCGATCCGCACGACACCTTTGTCTACAAGGGGACGATGCTGAGCGGTGTACCGAACCTGGCCTGGTGTGTCGGCTACACGAACAACTCCTGGACGCTGCGCTCCGACCTGACGTCCCAGTACCTGTGCCGGCTGCTCAACCACCTCAGCGCCACCGGCACCGACATCTGCGTCCCCGACATCGACCCGGCCGAGTACGACGCTCCCCGGCGTCCCGTGGTCGAGCTCACGTCCGGCTACATCCAACGCGCCGCCCATCTCCTCCCGCGCCAGGGCTCCACCGGCCCCTGGCGCCTGCGACAAAACTACCCCCGCGACCTGCTCGCGCTCCGCCTGAACCGCGTCGACGACGGCATCATGCAGTTCAGAACAGCTACGGGACCGGCACAGGCGGCTGTGGGCCGACGTACGTCGCGATCGGCCTGATGATCTTGGGATCCATCGACTGCTCGAGGATGTTGGCGGACCACCCGATCACCCGGCTGACTGCGAACGTCGGCGTGAACATGGCCCGCGGGATCCCGCAGAGCTCCATCACCACACCGGCGTAGAACTCGACGTTCGCGTACAGGTTGCGACCGGGCTTGAGCTCGGCCAGTACGTCGACGATGCGCTGCTCGACCGTGGTGGCGAAGTCGACCAGGTCGCCGCCGATCCCGCGGGCGATGTCGCGCAGCATCAGGGAGCGCGGGTCCTCGGTCCGGTAGACCGCGTGGCCGAAGCCCATGATCCGGTCACCGGCCTCCACCTTCTGCCGCACCCAGGCGTCGATGCGGTCCGGAGTACCGATCTCGTCGAGGCTTGCCAGCGCCCGGTCCGGAGCGCCGCCGTGGAGTGGGCCGGAGAAGGCGCCGATCGCGCCGGCGACCGCGGAGACGACGTCGGCGCCGGTCGACGCGATCACCCGCGCGGTGAACGTGGATGCATTGAACCCGTGATCCATCGTGGCGACGAGGTAGTGCTCGATCGCGGTCGCCTCCACGACGCTCGGCTCGGTGCCTGTCACCAGGTACAGCCAGTTGGCCGCAGCGGTGAGGTCGGCGCGCGGCTCCAGCGGCTCGAATCCCGCCCGCAACCGGTACAGGGCCGCGAGGATCGTCGGCGTCACGGCGCAGACCAGCATCGCGTCGGCCTTCCGGCGGTCCGGATCGGCGTCCCACAGCGGCGGCAGAGCACGGACAGCGGCCAACAGCGACAACGCGGTCCGCAGACCGGCGAGCGGATTGAACGTCGGGCCCGCCGTCGCGATCGCGGGCAGGACCGCGCGGACCTCTTCGGGCAGGACCCTGAGCGGTGCCAACTCGGCGGCGAAGCGTTCGTGCTCCGCCGGCGTCGGGAGGTGTCCCTCGAACATCAGGAACCAGACGTCTTCGAGCGTCTTCGACTTGGCGAGCTCGATCGCCGAGTACTGCCGGTAGTGGTAGAAACCTTCGTCGCCGCGCACGTCTCCGAGGGTTGTCTCGGTCACCACGACGTTGCGAAGGCCTGGCGGAACATTGATCGTTGTTGACATATCTTCAGAGTTGATAGCTAATCAACTATTGTCAATGTTGATCCAGTCAATGTGAACGCTCGACGAGGCCCGATCGACGCTCGGAGGAGCGGGAGATGTCAGACCAGAGTGACGAGAATTACCTGACCACGGCCGAGGTCGCGCGCCGGCTCCAGGTGAAGCCGGAGACCATCTACGCGTACGTGAGCCGCGGTCTGCTGACCAGCGTTCGCGCTCGGGGCCGCCGCGGCAGCCTGTTCGCGACGGCCGACGTCGAGCGACTGGCGAGCAGATCGATCGAGCACTCCGGCGTGGTCGAGCGGATCGAGTCCGAGCTCACCCTGCTGCAGGACGACGAGCTGTACTACCGCGGCCAGTCGGTCCGCGATCTCGCGGCCACCTCGACGTTCGAGGCGGTCGCCCGACTGCTCTGGACCGGCCGGCTCGGCCAACACCGGCCCTTTGAGACGCAGCGTTCGTCGGTCCGGCTGGCGAGGTCCGCGATGGCGGTCGTGCCCAGCTCAGCCCGCCTCACCGATCACCTCCGCGTGGCCGTCGCCGTGCTGGGAGCTGGGGATCCGCTGCGCTTCGACCTCTCCCCCGGCTCGATCACCACGGCAGCCGAGACCGTCATCGAGACACTGGTCACCGCCCTCCCAGGCCCCACCGCATGGGAATCGAAGACCCTGGCCGCAGGGCTCTGGCCGAAGCTGTCGTCCCAACCACCTCAGCCGGAGATCCTCAACCAGGCCCTCATCCTGCTGGCCGATCACGGGCTGGCCGTGTCGACCGTCGCCGCCCGAGTGGCCGCCAGCGCCCGAGCCAATCTGTACGCCGTGATTTCCGCGGGCCTCGGCGCGCTCGACGGCCAGTACCACGGCGCCGCACCGACCCTCGCCTACGAATTCCTCAGCCGAGCACAGCACGATCCGGTCGGCGCCTTGTCGGACCAACTGCGTTCAGGCGAACCCGTCCCAGGCTTCGGCCACAAGATCTACCAGCAGCACGACCCGCGCGCCGAGGTCCTCCTCGCCCTCCTCGGCGACCACCCGATCGTGAAGACTGTGGCCACGATCGCCGAGCGGACCCCGGCGTTCCCGAACAGCGATCTGGCCGTCGCCGCGATGATGCATGCCTACGATTTCCGGCCCGACGCAGGAGACGCGTTGTTCGCCCTGGCACGGATCGTGGGCTGGACCGCGCACGCGTTGGAGGAGTACGCGGCCCCAGCCCTCCGCTTCCGCGCGATGGGTGTCTACACCGGCCAGACCACCTGATCGCTACTTCGCGTCGAGATAAACGAGGGTTGCCGCGCCAGGCGCGAGGTCGAGCCGCACCGGACCCGCGCCGTGGCGGCGGTAGGTCTCGCTCGCCGGCTGGAAGATGCTGACCGAGCCGACGTTTGTCGCGTTCGGCGTCAGTACGGCGTGGGTCCGTGTGCTGTGTGAGCGGTTGGCGACCAGCACCCAGCGATCACCCGAGCCTACGGACGAATCGCGAGACCGGAACGTCCCGACCACAACAGCACCACCGGTGATACTCGTGACCAGGTTGGTCGGAGTGAAAGCGAGAGTCCCGTTGGGTAGCGGGCTTTCGTTCGCGTGGGCAACGGACTCGGACACCAACGGCTTGAGTTGGCGACCGACCTGGTGAAGCCAGGTGGTGTTGATGGTGCGGGCTGCGGCGTACCGGGGTGTTCGACGGCCGTCGACGGTGATCAACGCGGGGCCGAAGCCTTCGCCGCGGGCGGCTTCGGGCGTCCAGTACGTGAAGTACTGAATGCCCTTCGCGCCGTACGCGAGGCTGATGTTGACCTGCCACAACAGCTCGGCCGCGCTCGGTTCGCGATGGTTGTTATAGGCAAGCGTCTGGATGAACACCCAGGCGGGGATATCGCCGTGCAGTGCCGCGTCGCGGACGATCGCCCAGTTGTGGAAGTAGTTCGCGTCCTCGCGCCCCTCGGACAGCAACGGATACCGGTCGAACGAGATCAGCGACGGCTTCACGACGTCGACGAAGTCGCGGTAGTACGCCGGATCGTCCGACGGGAGCATGTTGATGTACGGCAGCAGTCCAGGCGCGAGGTCGCGCGAGATCGCCAAGGTCTTGGCGAGCGTGCCGAACCAGCCCGCGCCGGGTTCGTCGTAGAAGTTGAAGCCGGCCAGCGACGAGAACGGACCATAGGCGTCGCGGGCGCGGACATACAGAGCGCGTGCCTCGTCCGGGGTGACGCTGAGGAAGTCCGCGGGATTGTCGGAGATGGAGAACCAGCGGGACATGTTGCGGATCTGGATGTCGTCCGAGATCAGCAGCTGCAGACCGGCGGTCCGGGCCAGTCCCAGCTGGTACTGGAAGATGTTGCCGTCGCCGGCGTAGTTGCCGGACAGAATGAAGTCGAACCCGGCGGACTTGATCTCGGCGTACCGCTCCGCCGTACTCGCGTAAGGATGCGGCGGCCAGAAGATCCCGATCGGAAACTCCGGACCACCGGTCAACGGCAAACTGTCCGGCGACGGGATGGCCGCCGGTGACGCAGCAGCCGGTACGACGGCGCCCGCGGAGGCGGCGACCCCGGAGGCGGCGACCCCGGAGGCGGAGGCGACGTCGGCTGTTGCGGCGGTCAGGGCGGTGGCGCCGGCGCCGAGCAGCAGCGAGCGGCGGCTAGGACCGAGGACGCGGTGTGGACTCTCCATAGTTTCTCCTCCGAAGGGCGGTCGAGCGGAGTGGGTTCAGCTACGGCGGCGGTGTTGCGAGACAGCGTCAGCGGTGGCGTCGAAGGCCTGCTCGGCCAGTGGATAATCGCGTTGAGCCACGCCGAGATAGAGCGCGTCGAGCACGATCATCTGCGCGTGCCGCCCGGACAACCCACCCGTGCGGAACGTCACGTCACGAGCGGCAGTCAGCAGTACGACGTCAGCCGCAAGAGCCAACGGCGAGCGGGGATAGTTGGTGATGGCAACGGTCGTAGCGCCCTGACCGGCAGCCCGAGCCAGTGGTTCGAGCACCTCGACGGTCTCGCCACTGTGCGAGATGCCGACGGCAACGTCCCCGACCCCCAACAGAGCCGAGCTCGCCAGCGCGGTGTGGACATCGCTCCATGTGCTGGCGCCGCGCCCGATCCGATGCAGCCGAAGCCGAAGATCCTCGGCGACCGATGCCGATCCGGCCACGGCGTACAGGTCGATCCGGCGGGCGTCGGAGATCGCCCGGACCGCACGACCGAGCGCGTCGACGTCGAGCGCCGCGACCGTGTCCTCGAGAGCGCGCGTGTCGGCACGCAGCAAAGTCCGGAGGACGTCGTCGAGCGAGTCGTCCGGGCCGACTTCGGACCCGGTCCCCCGCTCCCAGCTGATGCTGCTCCGGCCGCTCTCGGCCGCGAGTGCCAGCCGGAGCTCGGCGTACCCAGACAGGCCGAGCGCGATGCAGAACCGCGTCACGCTTGGCAGCGACGTCCCGCACCGGGCTGCCAACTGGCCGATCGTGGAGCCTGCCACCGCGCCAGGATCCCGGAGTACCTCGGTCGCGATCCGGGTCTGCGCCGGGCTGAGCACCGGCAGCAGACCATGGATGCGCGCTTCCAGACTGGGCCGCGGCGACTCGGCGAGAACCGTCATGTGAATTATTCTCAGACCATCCTCAACCTGATTGCAAGAGTTCACACCGAGCCGCCCGCGGCCACCGCAATCACATCCGGTGCAGCGTGAACGCGTCGGACTGACCACCGGCCACGAGTACGTCGATACTCCCGCTCAACACATAGAGCCCGGACGGCGTGATCGCGGCCGTCGTGGGACCACTCACCGGCCACGGCGTGACCGACCGCACGCGCGTGCTGCGGTAATCGTCCGTGCTGCTCAGCACGGTGACAGCCTCGACTCCAGCAGCGCCAAGCTTGTTGGTGACGGCAATCAACCGGCGATCTGCCGTGAACGCCAGTCCGTCACCACCAACCAACCGGTTGCCAAGAGCAACTTCAGCCAGATCTCCACGCGTAGAGATCCGGAAGAGCTGCCCGGTGTCATAACGAACAGCGAGCAGGAACCCCGCCGGATCCCACACGATGCCATTGGCACCGATCGTGGAACTGCGCAGCTGGTCATCGCGAACCAGCACCGACGCCCGCCCCGACGGTGTGATCCGGTAGATCGCATCGCCGGCCGGATCGGTGACGTAAGCGTTGCCCACGGCATCGATCGCGAGATCGTTCACGCTGTGATGTCCCCCGGCGGGGTTCAGCTGAAGGGTGTTCAGATCGACCCTGCGCTCCAGCCGGCCGGTGCGCAGGTTGTAGATACCGACTCCGGATTGCGTGTACGCCGTCGCGTCCGACGAGCGTTCACCGTTGCCGATGTCGCCGTACGTGACCAGGAACCGGTTGCGGGCCACGTCGACATGCAGCCCGAACGTGGAGACGCCAGGCGCCGCGGCAAAAGGATGCGGTACGCCGTCGCGCCCGACGACGGAGATGCGGCCGGTGGCGATCGAACCGATCAGGAACGCCTGCCGGGTCGGATCCCAGGCGATGCCCTCCGGATACCGATCGGCGGTCCGGCCGTGGATCTCAGCCGGAAGCGCCGGCCGGGCCACGGCCGGAACGACGGACAGCGAGATGGAAACTGTGGCAGCGGTCAGGACCGCGGCCAGGAGGTGACGAAGCTTCATGACCAACCTCTCGTGAGCGGATACGAACACAGAGACTAATCAGAGCCCTGATGATAGTCAATGCATATATCATCGACGGGGTTCGTACGATGGACCCATGCGGATGTCCTTCGACCAGCGGCTCGGTAGTCACCTCAAGCGGGTCGAGCAAGAACTCCAGGCCGCCAAGTCGGCCGCCGTGAAACCGGCAGGCCTGACCGTGCCGCAGTACGCGGCGCTGTTCGTCCTGGACGAGCAGCCGGGGATCTCAGCCGCCGAGCTGGCGCGTCGCTGCGCCGTCACCCCACAGACGATGACGACGATCCTGCGCAACCTGGAGTCGGCAGGGTTGATCGAGCGGACCCCACATCCGCTGCACAAGCACGTGATCGAGACCCGCCCGACCCCGGCCGGCCGCAAGGCCCTGGATCACGCGGACGAGCGCGCGGCCGGCGTCGAACGCAGACTGGCCGCGGCGTTCAGCGAGGAAGAGCTCGACACGCTCCGAGCCCTCCTCGCCCGCGTCTCGGAGTCGTTGACGAACGACCCCATCCTGAACAGTTAGAAGAGCGCGGCCATCAGCCGGCGACGCGCCTTCACGACCCGGTCGTCGTCCGTGCCGACGACCTCGAAGAGCTCGAGCAGGTGCAGCCGGACGGCGTTCCGCTCGTCCCCAGCCGTCACCTGAACCGTGCTGATCAACCGGCTGAACGCATCATCGATGTGCCCACCCATCAGATCGACGTCCGCGACCAGCAGCTGCGCCTCGACATCCGCCGGGTTGTCGGCGGCGCGCGTCCGTACGTCGGCGGGCACGTCCTGCGTCCGCTTCACCAGCTGCACCCGGGCCAGCCCGGCCTTCGCCTCGGCGTCGTTCGGCGTCTCCTTGAGCAGCTCCTCGTACGCCGCAATCGCGCCATCGAGATCGCCTGCGGCAACGGCGTTGTCAGCCTTCTCGTACCGCGGGTTCGCCGGCTCTTCTTCCTCCGGGCCGGCGCCGTCCTCGGCCGCAGGACCGACGGGCTCGGCGCGACCGGTGATGCCGTTGGCCACCGCAACCGTCAGCAGTTGGTCGAAGTACTGCCGCGCCTCCGCGTCCCCGAGCGCACCCTGGAACAGCGGAACGACCTGACCACGCAGCACCGCGATCACCAGCGGCACCGACTGAACGCCGACCGCCTGCGCCAGCTGGGGGTTCGCGTCGATGTCCACGCGGGCCAGCAGGAACTTCCCGGCGTACTCGGTCGACAGCCGGGCCAGCACCGGACCGAGAGCGATCGAGGCCTCGGAGCGCGGTGACCAGAACTCGACCACCACCGGGACCTGC
Source organism: Kribbella sp. NPDC055071 (assembly GCF_053608045.1). Taxonomy (NCBI): domain Bacteria; kingdom Bacillati; phylum Actinomycetota; class Actinomycetes; order Propionibacteriales; family Kribbellaceae; genus Kribbella; species Kribbella sp. NPDC055071. The sequence continues at coordinate 152,286 of NZ_JBSGUS010000003.1, read as the reverse complement.
AGGGACCGCTCGATCACGTCGCTCTGGAAGGTCGGCTCGCTCACATTGAGCACGTATGCCCCGCCGGCAGCCGCACCGGCACCGGCCGGCCCCGCCGACCCAGCCGGCGCCCCGGCAGGCTTGCGCAGAGACGACAGATCGATCGCCCCAGGACGGGAGAAGTTCGACTGACTCACGACTGCCCTCGCATTCCGTTCACGTTCACTGGACCATCTTCCCCGACCGGCCCTAACCGTGGTGAGCCCGGGTGGCCAGGAGCAGGCGGGCCAGGCCGCTTCGGGTGCCGGCGACGGCGATCCGATCGCCCGCGCGGAGCGCCCGGTCGTACGCCGGAGTCCAGTCCCACCGGTCAGCTCCGGCCAACCGCGCCAGCACCCGCAGCCCGCCCGCCTCGTCCAACTCGCCCAGCCGCAGACCCACCGCGACCGAGCCCGGCTCGACCGTCACCTCCGTGAGCAGCAGCACGCGCCGTCCGGCCAGGACCGTGGTCTGACTGCGCCGGTTCGCCACCGCGGCCGCGATCGCCGGCGCGACCAGCATCGACACGGACCGGCTGTGCCCGAGCCCGAGCCGCCGTTCGACCCGTTGGGCCAGGTCGTGATCGAACATCCGCAGCGTGATCCGCGCCTCGGGGTTCAGATCGCGCACGACCATCGCGGACTCGAGGTTCGTGATGTCCCCGTTGGTGATCGCGAGCACGGACTGACACCGCAGTACGCCGGCCGACCGCAGCGTCTCCTCGTTGCTGCTGTCACCGATCACCACCGGGATCCGGAGCCGATGCGCAGTCTGTACGCCGGGTGCGTCGTCGGACTGCTCGACCCCGACCACCGCGACCCCACGCTCGGCGAGGATCTCCAGCACCCGGGCTCCGACCGTACCGAGGCCGCAGACGATGACGTGATTGCGCGGCCGCCCACGAACCCCACCGATCACCCGCGACAACCGGGCACCGATCAGCGAGTCGACGACCACCGCGGTCAGCAGCGCCATCAGCACGATGCCGGTCAGCTGCACCACGACCGAGACCACCTTCACCCAGGGCGGCGCACCGGAGAAGCTGTCGTCCTCGATCCCGGCGGACGTCACCGCACCGGCCGAGAGATAGATCGCCCGCCACCACTCGATGTGCGCAAGGAAATGGACCAGCGCCGTCCCGCCGATGATCAGGAGCGCCATCACCGCGGCGATCCGCCGGACCCGTCGATCGAAGACATCGCGCAGACCCATCAGCCAGCCTGCCCGCCGCACATCCTTGCGCCGCCGGAAGGTCCGTACGCCGGTCCCGAGCACGATGTCGCCGGCCGGGTCGAAGCTCGCGATCGGTAGCAGGTCGGGCGTCGCCGACGAGGTCGTATCGGCCAGCACGGTCAGGTGCGGCTCCCGGATCAGATTGGCCTGCCCGGCAACGAGCCGGCGGCCGCCGAGCTCGAGCCAGGTGAGCTCGTCGTCCTCGAGTGCATCCGAGACGAAGGCCGGCGCCGCCAGTGCGGGACCGGAGATCACCAGGCAGTCGCCCAGCAGCGTGTGCAACTGCTTGCCCAGTCGCGGGTTGACCATCTGCACGATGATGCGCAGATCGGGATCCATGTCGCGTGCCGTCAACGCGGTGTGGACGTTGCGGACGTCGTCGGTGTCCAGCAAGACCAAGGCCTGGGCGGTCGACGGAATGACCGCCTCTCCGTCGTCCCCGAGCTGTGCGTCGATCCCGGCCCGGCGCAGCAGGCTCTCGCTCACGACGCGAACGCCGATCACCTGCGCGCCTAGCTCGTTGATCCGGTCGTAGTGCCGCGAACCGGGGTTGACGATCGCGGTCACCCGCTCACCCGAACTCACCAGCTCGGTGACGACTCGCAGCATGTTGCGGTCCGACCCGATGACAACGACGCTGCGCCCATCCGGGGGGTCGGCCGGTGGGGGCAGCTCCGGCCGCTCCTCAGAATCGGGCGGGCTCTCGGTACTCTCCCCACTGTTCCCGAAGAACGTGACAGATTTCCCCCATCGTGGCCTCCGCACGCGCCGCCTCCAGCATGGGCTCGATCATGTTGCCAGTCCCTTTGGCAGCCTCCACCAAAGCCGCAAGCGTACGACGAACCCGGTCCTCGTCGCGCTGACTCTTGCGCGCCGCGAGCACCCGGCACTGCTCCACCTCGACCTCGTGGCTGACCCGGAGGATCTCCAGCTCGCCGGAGACGGTGTCGGTCAGCGTGTTCACGCCGACGATCTTCTTCTCGCCCTTCTCCAGTTTCTGCTGGTACTCGAAGGCGGCGTCGGCGATCTCGCCCATGAACCAGCCGTCCTCGATCCCGCGCAGGATGCCGCCGGTCATCGTCTCGTCCGGGCTCAGCTCCTTGATCCGGGCGAAGATCTCCTCGGCCTCGGCCTCGAGCTTGTCGGTGAGGGCCTCGACGTACCACGATCCACCGAGCGGGTCCGCGACGTTCGTGACGCCGATCTCCTCCATCAGCACCGACTGCGTGCGCAGCGCGATCTCGGCCGACTCCTCGCTGGGCAGTGCGAGGGTCTCGTCGAGTGCGTTCGTGTGCAGCGAGTTGGTCCCGCCGAGGATCGCGGCCAGCGCCTCGACTGCCGTGCGTACGACGTTGTTGTACGGCTGCTGTGCCGTGAGTGAGACCCCGGCCGTCTGGGTGTGGAATCGCAACCACTGCGCCTTGTCGGTCTTGGCGCCGTAGACATCGCGCAGCCAGCGCGCCCAGATCCGCCGGGCCGCGCGGAACTTCGCGATCTCCTCGAAGAAGTCCAGGTGGCTGTCGAAGAAGAACGAGAGGCCGGGTGCGAACACGTCGACGTCGAGTCCTCGGGACAGCCCGAGCTCGACGTACCCGAAGCCGTCGGCGAGCGTGTACGCAAGCTCCTGGCCGGCCGTCGAGCCGGCCTCGCGGATGTGGTAGCCGGAGACGCTGAGTGGCTTGTACGCCGGGATGTTGGCGGCGCAGTACTCCATCAGGTCACCGATCAGGCGCAGGTGCGGCTCCGGCGGGAACAGCCACTCCTTCTGCGCGATGTACTCCTTGAAGATGTCGGTCTGCAGCGTCCCGTTCAGCTTGGTGATGTCCGCGCCCTGGCGCTCGGCCGAGACCAGGTACATCACGAACGCCGGTACGGCGGGGCCGGAGATCGTCATCGACGTCGTGACGTCCTGCAGCGGGATGTCCTTGAACAGCCGGTCCATGTCCGTGGCCGAGTCGATCGCGACGCCGCAATGGCCGACCTCGCCGAGCGACTTCGGCTCGTCGGAGTCACGGCCCATCAGCGTCGGCATGTCGAACGCGACGGACAGGCCGCCGCCACCGCCGGACAGAATCATCTTGTACCGCTCGTTGGTCTGCTCGGCGTTGCCGAAGCCCGCGAACTGGCGGATCGTCCAGGTCCGGCCGCGGTACCCGGTCGCGTACAACCCTCGCGTGAACGGGAACTCCCCCGGCCACCCGATCCGCTCCATCCGCGGGTCGTCGAACCCCTCCGGAGGCCCGTAGGCCGGCTCCACCTCGGTGCCGGACAGCGTGGTGAAGTCCGCTTCCCGCTTCCGCGCCGCGTCGTACCGCGCCTGCCACCGGCTCCGGCCGGCGCCGATCTCCTCGGCATCCATCAGTCAGACCTCCTCGGTCCCTCCCTAAAATACTAGGACGTCCAACTATTTCCAACCTCGTACGCGGTCAGCTTGCGGTGCGGAGAGTCCGGCGGCGGGATTGTTCTTGGGGGTCGGGGACGGGGGCCGCCGCCAAGAGACGGATTGTGTAGGGGTGCTGGGGTGAGCGCAGCACTGACTCGCGGGATCCGTGTTCGACGAGCTTGCCTTGGTTCAGGACGGCTACCTGGTCGCAGACCTGGTCTACTACGGCCAGGTCGTGGCTGATGAAGAGGCAGGCGAAGTGCAGGCGGTCCTGGATGGATCGGAGCAGCTCGAGCACGGTCGCCTGGACGGAGACATCCAGGGCGGACGTGGGTTCGTCGGCGATCAGGAGGTCGGGGTCGAGCGAGATCGCGCGGGCGATGGAGACGCGTTGGCGCTGACCACCAGAGAGCTCGTGCGGATACCGCCCGGCCCAGCCGCGTGGCAGCTCGACGCTGTCCAGCAGCTCTTCGACCCGACCACGCAACGCCGCACCTCGTACGCCGCGATGCACGGCCAGCGGCTCGCCGATCGACGTCCCGATCGTGGCACGCGGATTCAGTGCGCCGGCCGGGTTCTGGAAGACGACGCCGATCCGCGCCCGGGTCTTCCGCAGTACCGCGGACGAAGCACCAGTGAGTGCTTGCCCGGCGACCCGGACCTCACCCGAGGTGATCGGTGCCAAGCCCAGCACGGCCTTCCCGATCGTCGACTTCCCCGACCCCGACTCACCCACCAAGCCCGTGAACTCCCCCGGCTTCAGCTCCAGACTCACGTGATCCACAGCCAGCACTGTTCGCCGCCCGCGATACTCGACCACGAGATCCTCGACAGACAGCGCGGACACCCCCTGCGAAGGCAACGAGACGCTCTCCCGCAGCCCGCCACGCGGCACCGCATCCAACAACGCCCGCGTATACGCCTCAGCCGGCGCGTCGAACAACGCGTGCACCTCGGCCGTCTCCACCACGGACCCCTCGCGCAGGACAACGACCCGATCGGCCACATCCGCGACCACTCCCAGGTCGTGGGTGATGATCATGATCGACCCCGAGAGCTTCGACCGCATCGCGAGCAGTACGTCGAGAACCTCCTGCTGCACGGTCACATCGAGCGCCGTCGTCGGCTCGTCCGCGATCAGCAACTCCGGATCACACGCCACCGCGATCGCGATCATCACCCGCTGACACTGCCCGCCGGACAGCTGATGCGGGTAATACCTGAACCGCGACTCCGGGATCTCGACCATCCGCAACAACTCGAGCGCCCGCTCCCGGGCCTCGCCCCGCGACACCCCCGGTTGATGCGCCCGGATCATCTCGACCAGTTGCGACCCCACCGTGAACACCGGATCGAGCGCGCCGACCGGATCCTGGAAGATCATCGCGATCCGCCCACCACGCAACCCCGTCAGCTCACCGCGCGACATCGCCAACACATCCTGCCCGCCGAAGCTGATCCGCCCGCCGACGGTCGCGGTCGACGGCAGCAATCCGAGCGCCGCCAACGCGGTCACGCTCTTCCCCGATCCCGACTCCCCGACCACCGCAAGGACCTCGCCCGACCGGACCTCGAAGCTCACACCGTCCACCGCGCGATGCGTCGTACCGCCGACGGTGAAGTCGACGGTCAGGTCCTGAAACGCCAGCACCGAAGAGCTCATTCAGGATCTCCGGCATCGAGTTTGGCCTTGTATTCCTGCCAATCGACCAGCATCTTGCGGTGGTACGACGCCAGCCACTCGAAGTAGTTGCGCGCGTTCCGCAGCCGCTTCCGCGGATCCGGCATCCCTTCGGGCAACTCGGCGAGCATGTCCTCGAAGACCTGGCGTTGCTTGCCGAGAAACCGCCGTTCGCCCGCGAGGAAGCTGCCCCAGACGTCGTCCTCGACCTTGAAGTAGTGACTGCGATCCCCTGGTACGGCGTGCCGCGCGATGAACCCGAGATCGATCAGCCGGCGCGTCGTACTCGAGATCGAGCCGGCACTCGCGGACAACGCGCGGGCCAACTCGGCCGACGACACATACGCCTTGTTGCTGACCATCAGATAGCCGATGACGCGGCCTTCCATCCGGGGCGAACCGGCGGCCTCGAACAGCAGCGCGAACTGCTCCACGAAGTCCGCCCGACGTGGGTCCTCCTCCCACTCGTCGTCGTCGATCGCCATCAAGACCTCCTTGCCGCTGCATGCACGTCCGCTGCGGCGATCTGCGCCGCCCGCCGCTCCCGGAACACCTCGACCGGCCACCGCGAGCTCCCGCCGTACCGGATCTGCGCCGCCTTTCCCTCGTCGTCCCACGTGTAGACGACGGACTCGCCGATCGATCCGAACCCGGCAGTCGGTACGACGGCGAGGGTGTTCTCGTCGACGACCTGCAGCTCCTCGTAACTCTCGACCGGATCCGGTGCGGCGGCGAAGAACCCGACCAGGCGTCCGCCGAGCAGGGCGACGTTCATCACGCCCATCAGGTTCGCGAAGCTCCCACAAAACCGGCCGGCGTCAACAGCGGTCGGCACCTGCGAGCCGGCCGGCGGTGCGGCCGCGAGGTTGAGCAGCTTGACCACACCGGTCGCGAGGTTCCCAGCGGGTCCGCCGATGCAGTTCGTCAGCACAGAGACGACAATCTGCTCGTCGGGGTCGATGAAGGTCCGGGTGATGTGCCCCGGGTACCCGCCGCTGTGGCCGACCAGCCGCCGCCCACCGATCGTGGTGATGTCCATCCCGAGCCCGTACCGGCCGATTTCCTTGCCATAGGCATTGACCAGGCTCTCGTCCCGCTGCAACAGTCGTTTGCTCGCGTCGGACAGCAACTCCTCGGCCCCGAAGAAGTGCGCGGCGCCGTACGTCGTCAGATCCTCGGCAGTCGAGTAGAACCCGGTAGCAGCGGCCATCGCCCGGGTATCCACGTGCGGGATGACCTCGCGTACGTCGCTTCCGTCGAGCAGACCGGTGTGACCGCCGGCGTAGTCGCCGGCACGCTCGGGATCCCACTCGGCGCCGGTGTTGGTAAGACCCAGCGGGTCCACGATGCCGGCCGCGACCTGGCCGGCGTACGACAGGCCGCTCGCCGACTCGATCACCAGGCCGAGCAGCGAGTAGCCGATATTGGTGTACTTGAAGTGCTCGTTGCGCTCGAAGACCTGGCCGTGTGATCGGCACAGCTCGATCAGGGCCGCACGGTCCGGGAACGGATCCATCAACTGCCAGTAGTCCTTGTCCACGCCGTCGCGGATCACGCCGCCCTGGTGACCGAGCAGCTCCCGGACCGTGATCGGACCGAGTGCGGTGCCGGCCAGCTCCCCGACGTACTGCGCGACCGGATCGTCGAGGCGGACCTTGCCCTGCTCGACGAGCTGCATGATCGCGGTCGCGGTGAAGGTCTTGCTGTGCGACGCGATCCGGAACAGATGGTCGGTCCGCAGCGGCGTCCCGGCGACCTCGTCGCTGGAGCCGAGCGCGACCGAGAGGACCACCTCGGCACCGACTCTGATCGCCGCTTGGATCCCTGGTGTGCGCAGGTAGCGACGCTGGAACTCGAGCCAGCTCTGGATGGCTGGGGCGGCTTCGCGGGCGGTGTCGAGCGAGTAGAACAAGGCGGCGTCCGTTCTGTGTGAGGTAGGCATTCAGGAACGTCCCTTCGGGTTGACCGCGTCGCGCAGCACGTCCCCGAGGGTGATCAGGCTCAGGACGGTCGCGGCGAGGAAGAGACCCGGATAGATCAGGGTGTGCGGCGCCTGCTGGAACCGCGACTGCGCGGTGGCGAGTTGCAGGCCCCACGAGATCGACGGCGCCCGCAGGCCGAGCCCGAGGAACGTCAGCGTCGACTCCGCGACGATCACGCCACCCACGGTCAGCGTTGCGACCGCGAGGACCGGGCCGATCGCGTTCGGCAGGACGTAGTGCGTGAGGATCCGCGTGGCCGGGAACCCCATCGCCTTCGCCGCCTGGACGTACTCCGCGTCCCGCGTCGAGCGCACCGTCGTCCGGACGATCCGGGCCAGCACCGGCCAGGAGAACACCGCGAGCACCAAGGAGACCGACACCACCGACCGGTCGCCGAGGCTGTTCAGTACGACGATCGCCCCCAGCAGGAACGGGAATCCGAGGAACACATCGGTGAGCCGAGCGAGAACCGAGTCCGCCCAGCCCCCGACGTACCCGGCGACGGTCCCGACCAGTACGGCGATCACCAGCGCGATCACCGTCGAGATCAGGCCGACCGACAACGAGGCCCGTGCACCGTGGATGACATTGGAGTAGACGTCACACCCCTGGAGATCCTCCCCGAAGGGGTGACCCGGCGACGACGCACGCGCGCTGGCCGAGATGTCGCAGGCCCGCGGATCGGCATGCGCGAACCATTGCGGGACAACGGCCAGCAGGAACAGTACGGCGAGGACGGCGACCGGCAGCCAGAACAGCACACGCCGCCGGACGGTCGCCCACACGCCACGACCGGCAAGCACATCGTCTCGGACGGTTTGCGCGAGTACCTGATCAGTCATGGCGGATCCTCGGGTCGAGGAGGGAGTTCAAGATATCGACGATCACGCTGGTCAGCAGGAAGATCAAGATCAGAGCGGTCGAGATTCCGACCACAGTCGGCCCTTCGTGCACCCGGATCGACTCGAACAGCAACTGCCCGACGCCCGGCAGGTTGAAGATCCCCTCCACCACGACGGCACCGCCGAGCAGCGCACCGAGGTCGATCGCGAGATAGGTCAGCACCGGGATCGCCGAGTTCCGCAGGACGTGGACACCGATCACGCGGCGCCGCGACAACCCCTTGGCCCACAGGGCGCGGACGAAGTCGGAGCTCATCGTGTCGATCACGCTCCCCCGGGTCAGCCGCGCGACCGCGGCCAGTCCGTAGAGCGCGATAATCGTTGCCGGAAGCAAGTACGACAGCGGCCAGCCGTCGGTGACGCCGGCGATCGGCAGCAGCGACAGCTTCACGCCGAAGACCAGCTGCGCCGTCACCGCCAGCACGAAGACGGGCACCGACGAGATCAGGATGGTCAGGAGCAGGATGCCGCGATCGATCCAGGTGTTCTTCCGCAACCCGGCGACCAGACCGAGACCGGTACCGATCACGACCTGGATCACCCACGCGGTCACCGCGAGCCGGATCGTCACCGGCCAGCGCAGCGCCAGCCGCTCGGACACCGACCGCCCGTGGAAGTCGATGCCGAGGTCGCCGGTGAGCAGATGGCCCAGATAGCGCAGGTACTGCGACCAGAGCGGATCGTTGAGGTGGTACAGCTCGCGGATCCGCTCGACCACCGCCGGCGACAGCGGCTGATCGCCGCCGAGGCTCGCGATCGGATCACCCGGCAGCGCGAACACGGCCGCGTAGATCGCGAACGTGACCCCGAAGAACACGATCACGAGCTCGACCAGCCGCCGGATGGTGAACCGCAGCATCACTTCGCCGCGACGGTGGTGTTCTCCAGCTCGATGCCGCTCGAGCCTTCGGTGAGTCCGGCGATGTGGTCCGAGGTGGCGAACGCGTACTTCTCGAAGAACATCGGCGGCGCCGGGAAGTCCTTGAGGATCGCCTTCTGGACGTCGACGTACCCCTGGGTCGCCTGCTCCGGATCAACCTGCGCGTCGGCCTTGGCGAGCAACTGCTCGACCTGCGGCGGGTAATACGGCACGCAGTTCACGCAGCCGCCGACCTTGGTGTAGATGTTGCGCAAGGTGTTCTGCTGGCTGGCGTAGAGGGCGCCCCACCGGGAGAAGTACGGGCCGCTCAGCTTCTGGTCGCTGCGCAGCTTCAGGAACTCCGGGAAGTCGGTCGTCGGCGTCGCGGTGACGTCCTTGAGACCGAGGTTCTGCCGGAGCTGGTTCGCGTAGGCGTTGAAGAGGTCGTCGAAGCCGGAACCACCCGGGTACCTGAGCTCCATCTTGCCGCTGAAGCCGCCCGCCTCGGCCAGCAACTGCTTGGCCTTGGTCGGGTTGAACGTGCACGGCTCTCCACACAGGCCTACCGGCGTACCTGCCTCGCCCGGCGGGGTCAGCGCGGTCGCAGGGGTCCAGATGCCGCCGTAGATCACGTTGCTGACGGCCTGACGGTCGATCGCCATCGAGATCGCCTTGCGGACCCGGATGTCCTGATAGCGCTTGTCCCACAGCGGCAGGCCGAGGTAGTTCATGCCGAGACCCTGGAAGACGTACGCGTGATCGCCGAAGTCCTTCTTCAGCTGGGCCATTCGGCTCGCCCCGACGAACAGGACGTCGAGGTTGCCGGCCTGGACGTCGGTGTAGGCGGTGTTCGTGTCGGAGTACGGCTTGAAGACGATCTCGTCGACGGACGGCTTCGGGCCCTTGTACCCGGCGTACGCCTTGACCGTGATCGGCTCGTTCTCGGTGTAGGTGCCGGTCATCTCGAACGGTCCGTTGCCGATCGGCTTCTTCCCGAACCCGTCGAGATCCTGGTACGCCGCCGCCGGCAACGGGAAGAACCCGGTCTGGGCCTGCGAGAGCTGGACCGGGAACTGGCCGTCCGGGCTCTTCAGCGTCACGATGAAGGTGAGGTCGTCGATCACCTTCAGACCCGACAGGTGGGTGGTGGCGGGCTTGCCCTTGGGCGGGTTCAGCCCGTCGTACCCGGCGATGTTGACGAGCTGCCCGCTGTTCTCCCAGCCATTGGGGCCATAGGCAGCCGTGTCCCAGGCCTTCACGTAGCTCTGGGCGGTGACCTTCTCGCCGTTGTGGAACGTCCAGTCCGGGCGCAGCTTGATGGTCCAGTGCACCGCGTCGGTGGATTTCACCGACTCCGCGTTGCGGTAGGTCAGCGTGCCGTCGCGCTTGACGTAGGTGAGGCTCGAGAAGAGCTGCTCGACCTGCGAGAAGGCGAGCGTCTGGCGGCCCGGATTCAGGGTCACCGGATCGCTGACGCCGTCCGAGATCGACCTGATCCCACTGTCGCCCTCACTGCCGGAACCGCCTCCGGAACAGCCGGCCACCATCATTGTGCCGACCAGCAGGGCGGCGGCAGCACGCTTCATGGATCCTCCAACGACGTCCCGATGTGTGTCCCGATCGTGGCGTGGAGGCTGCTGTCTGGCAATAGGGAAACTACGGAAGTTTCAGTAGGAAATGAACTTTTAACACGACGGACCCGCGGAAGAGGGCAGGGTCAGCTGAAGTCGCCGGCGTTGTGGCGCAGTGGCTCCAGCACCGACCAGAGCATCTTGAGCTGCTCGTCGGTCAGTCCGCTGAGCGCGAAGTCGGCGGCGACCAGGTCCGCGGTGGCGCGCTCGACCAGCTCACGGCCCTCGGTCGTGATCTCGCACAGGATCGCCCGCCCGTCGTCCGGGTGCGGCGTGCGGGTGACGAGTCCGGCCGCCTCGAGCCGCCGGACGATCGAGGTCACCGAGGTGGGGTGGACCTGCAGCCGCTCGCCCATCTTGCCCAGCGGCAGCGAACCGCGGCGCGAGAACGTCAGCAGCACCAGGGCCTCGAACCGCGCGAACGTCAGCCCGTGCTTGCGCAGGATGTCGTCCAGCTCACCGATGACGATCTGCTGAGCCCGCATCAGCGACGTGACGGCGCGCATCTGCTCGACCGCGCCCCAGCGCCGCCCCCACTGCCGCGACGCCTCTTCGATCGGGTCGAACGGCAACGCCCTCTTCCTCGCCATGTGCCGAACATTAACCCGAACCCACGCTGGCAAACTGTCCGTGCCGTCTGGAAGTGTCCGGGTATGACGTTGTCGACAGAGCGAGCCTCGTTCTATCTGGGGCAGGTGCGGGCCGACTCAGCCCGCTTGGGTGAGGTTGGCCGGATGGGGCTGGAGGCAGCCGTGCCGAGCTGTCCGGGCTGGACCGTGGAATCGGTGCTGCAGCACGTGGCCCAGGTCTACGAGCACAAGCTCGAGGTGTTGCGGCTCGGCGCGCTACCCGCCGACTGGCCACCGGACTTCAGCGGACGCGAGACCTTCGAGTGGTACGACGAGACTCGATCGGCGATCGTCGACGCGCTGGAGAAGGTCGGGCCCGCGCTGGAGACGTGGACCTTCAACCCACGCGATACGACCTCGGCGTTCTGGTACCGGCGGATGGCGATGGAGAGCCTGGTCCACCGGATCGACGCCGAACAGGCCCATGACGTCGTCACCCCGATCGACCCGGAGCTGGCGCTGGACGGGATCGACGAGGTGCTCTATCCCAACCTCGGCGGCCCGTGGTGGGCGGAGGGCGATACCGAGCATCCGATCGACGCGACCGTCCGCATCACCTCGGCCGGCCGGTCCTGGACGATTCGCGCGGACAGCACGAGTATCGAGATCAGTCAGGGTGCCGAGGGCGATCCGGACGCGGAGATTTTCGGTGACCCGGCTCCGGTCTACCTGTGGCTGTGGGGCCGGGTCGGCGACGACGCGATCCAGACCGCCGGCGACGAGGACGTCGTACGGGCGTTCCGCGCTCGGCTCGCGGAATCGACCAGGTGATGTCCTTCCCGGCTCTCGCTGTTCGTTCCTCTCCAAAGGAACCATTCAAGGAGGACTCCGATGGCGCAGTACCTTGCACTGACCTACACCGCGGACGTGGATTGGTGGGCACCTGAGCAGGCCGACGAGCTGGCCGAGTACCGGAGGTTCGGCGTCGAGTACGCCGAGCAGGTCAAGGCGAGCGCAGTCCTGCACCCGACCGCGACGGCGACCGTCGTCCGGGTCGAGGGCGCCCGCGGCGGACCGGTGATCACCGCCGACGGTCCGTACGCCGAAACCAAGGAAGCACTCACCGGGTACTACCTGATCGACGCCGAGGACCTGGAGGAGGCGGTCAAGATCGCGGCCCAGATCCCGGCGGCCTGGAACGGCGCGGTCGAGGTCCGCCCGGTCATCGTCGCCAAGTAGCCAAGCATGTACGACGTCGTCGCCGACACGATCCGGATCGAGGGCACGCGCATTCTCGCGACCCTGATCCGGACCGTCGGCGACGTCCAGCTGGCCGAGGACGCGGTCCAGGAAGCGACCCTGGCCGCCCTCAACGCGTGGCCGGTGACCGGCGTACCGCCCGAGCCGCGGGCCTGGCTGACCGTGACCGCCCGCCGGAAGGCGATCGACATCATCCGGCGCGAACAGGCTCGCTCCACCAAGGAGCGGGACGGGACGCGGCTCATCGAGCTCCGCCGACGCGTCGAGACCCAGCCCGCGGAGACTGAGGACGATCTGCTCCGGTTGATCTTCACCTGCTGCCATCCGGCGCTCTCCCCGCCGACCCGCGTCGCCCTGGCACTGCGGACGTTGTGCGGTCTCTCGCCGGGACAGATCGCCGGCGTGCTGCTCACCACCGAGGTCGCGACCACGAAGCGTCTGACCCGCGCACGCCAGAAGATCGCCGCCGCCCGCATCCCGTACCGCGTCCCGTCCGAGGCCGACCTCCCCGACCGTCTCCCGGCCGTTTGCGCGGTCATCCACAGCCTCTACACCGCGGGACACGCTCCCGTCGAGGGCGAGGCGCCGTACGACGTCGACGTCTGCGCGGAGGCGATCCGCCTGGCTGAGCTCCTGCACTCGCTCCTGCCCGACCAGCCCACGCCAACGGCGGTCCTGGCCCTGCTCCTCCTCACCGAGGCCCGCCGCCCAGCTCGCGTCGACGCAGCCGGCGACGTGGTCACGCTCGACGAACAGGACCGGACCCGCTGGGACCAAGACCTGATCACCCGCGGTATCGCCTTACTGAACGACTCCCTGCAGCGCTCCAACCGCCAGGCCGACGCGTACCAACTCCAAGCCGCGATCGCCGCCGAGCACGCCCGAGTCCCCAGCTACACCGCCACGGACTGGCGCGAGATCCTCCGCCTCTACGACCTACTCGTCGAGATCGCCCCCAGCCCACCCGCCCAACTAGCCCGAATAGTCGCCCTAGCCGAGTCCGGCAACGTCCCCTCAGCCCTAACCCTCCTGGACGCCGAACCCCGAACCCCCCGCTGGCACGCTCTCCGAGCCGAACTCCTGGCCCGACAAAGCCACTACGCGGAAGCCGTCAAAGAACTAGACCAGGCCCTGGCAACCGCCCCCGCAAACCACCCCGAACGCCCCCACCGAGAACGTCGGCGGGCTTACTTCGCACGGCAGGCTTAGTCGCGGTCTTCGGTCCAGTTGCCTCGGTCGCTGTTGAAGATTGACTTGGCGCTGGAGGAGGCCGGGGCGGGGCGATGCCCGCCGCCGGAGTTGGAGGGCGCCGAGGTCGTGGTGGAGACCTCCTGCGCGGAGTCCATCCCGATCGGGCCGGTGCCGTCGTCGTCGGTATCGTCGTCGCCCTGCACGACGTCGACGCTCGCCGACGCGCGCAGGCCGGTGCGCTGGATGACCCGCTGGATCGTCAGGTCGCGGTCGTCGGGCCGGCTGACCCACTTGATCTCGCGGAAACCCTGGTCCTGCGCGGCGGACTCGAACACGAAGTGGCCGTAGCCGAAGATCCGCCCGACGATCGGCTTCTGCAGCGTGATGTCGAGGATTCGCGCGATCGGGGTGGTCGCGACCGTCTGCGAGAAGACCCCGCGGATCCGCATCACCCGCATGTTGGTGACGACGAACCGGTCGCGATGTTGCGTGAGGAATTGCCAGAAGGCGTGCGCCAGCAGCACCAGCACGATCACCAGCAGCACCTGCGCGCCGCCGATCGAGGTCGTCACCAGGGCGACCAGCAGGGCCGTCGCGAGGATGACCTCCAGCACGGGCACCGTGAACACCACCCAGTGGTGCCGCACCTCGTCGATGACGACTTCGCCCTCGTCCGAGATCAGATGGCGCCGAACCTTCGGGTCGAAGATCCGGAACAGGCCTATTCCGGCCATCCGCTCACTCCCCTGTCACGCCGCGTCGGTGTCCTCACAGGACAAGTGTCCCGCACGATCGCTCGTCGCGGGACACTTGAACGCAGCGGTTCAGGCGAACAGCGCGGTCAGGAACGTGATGACGCTCCCGAACGCGTCGCCGACGGCGGAGAACGCGCCTCCGACCGCGTCAGCGGCGCCCTTCGGCTGAGTGAACAGATAGAAACCGGCAAAGGCGATGAGCGACCAGATCAACAGCTTCTTCGGCATGTCGCCACTCCTCGTTCGCAACCACTCGGTCGACTGTGTTTGAGTTTGTATCACGGACCGTCACCAATTGTCACTGACTGAACACAGCCCACCGCACAATGCTCACCAGCTACAAGGTCCATTGTGTAACGGATCCGGGGGCATGGCACCCACCGGCGCGCCGCCGGGATGCGTGGATCGCCCCTTCGGGCGCACTTCCCGGAGTGTTTGCCCGAATTCGGAACAACATGTGGGGAATGACGCGGGAAGAAACGATGTGACAGTGCGTGGTCGAGTGTTCCACTACCGAGACCAGAATCACAGGGCTGCGATCACTTCGTCCGCTGCCGAATAGGGATCCGTCCCCCCATCGGCGACCTTGGCCGCGAGTACGTCCAGCCGCGCGTCACCGTGCAGATGCGCGAACCGGGACCGCAGCGCCGTCATCGCGATCGCCTCGATCTCGTCCCGCGCCCGGGACTGCCGCCGCTGAGTCAGTACGCCGTTCGCCCGCATCCACCTCAGTCGTTCGTCGATCGCGACGACCACCTCGGCGACCCCCTCGTTGCGCGAGGCGACCGTCTTGAGGATCGGCGGCGACCAGGCGCCCGCGGGACGCTCGGCCAGCGCGAGCATGTTGCGCAGGTCGCGGGTGACGGCCTGCACCCCGTCGCGATCGGCCTTGTTCACCACGTAGATGTCGCCGACCTCGAGGATCCCGGCCTTGGCCGCCTGAATGCCGTCCCCCATCCCGGGCGCGAGCAGCACCATCGTGGTGTCGGCCATCCCGGCGATCTCCACCTCCGACTGCCCCACCCCGACCGTCTCGACCAGAACCACGTCGAACCCGGCCGCATCCAGGACCCGCAACGCCTGCGGCGTCGACCACGCCAACCCACCGAGATGCCCACGCGACGCCATCGACCGGATGAACACCCCGGTGTCGGTCGCGTGATCCTGCATCCGCACCCGGTCCCCCAGCAACGCTCCACCGGAGAACGGGGACGACGGGTCCACCGCGAGTACGCCGACCCGCTTGCCGGTCTCCCGGTACGCCGAGACCAGCGCCGACGTCGACGTGGATTTGCCGACCCCCGGCGATCCCGTGATCCCGACGATGTGCGCGTGCCCGACGTACGGCGACAGGGCCGCCATCACCTCACGCAGCAGCGGCGACTCGTCCTCGACCAGCGAGATCAGCCGAGCGACGGCCCGGGAATCACCCTCCCGGGCCCGCTCGACCAGCTCGCCGACGGGGGCGGTGCGGCGTGGCATCTAGTTCGCTACGCGGACGATCAGAGCGTCGCCCTGACCGCCACCTCCACACAGCGCTGCAGCACCAACGCCACCGCCCCGCCGCTTCAACTCGAGCGCGAGGTGCAGCACGAGCCGCGCCCCGGACATCCCGATCGGGTGCCCGAGGGCGATCGCTCCGCCGTTCACGTTGACCTTGTCGGCATCGACCTTCAGCTCCCGCGTCGACGCGATCCCCACGGCCGCGAAGGCTTCGTTGATCTCGATCAGGTCGAGATCGCTCGGCTCGATGCCCTCCTTGCCGCACGCCTTGAGGATCGCGTTGGCCGGCTGGCTCTGCAGCGACGAGTCCGGCCCGGCGACCGAGCCGTGCGCGCCGATCTCGGCGAGCCAGGTCAGCCCGAGCTCCTCGGCCTTCGCCTTGCTCATCACGACGACCGCACACCCGCCGTCGGAGATCTGCGAGGCCGAACCCGCCGTGATCGTGCCGTCCTTGCCGAACGCCGGCCGCAACCTCGCCAGCGTCTCCACCGAGGTGTCGCTGCGGACGCCTTCGTCGCTGTCGACCACGACCGGGTCGCCCTTGCGCTGCGGCACCTCGACCGGGATCACCTCGTCGGCAAACACGCCGTTCTTCCAAGCAGCGGCCGCGTTCTGGTGCGAGCGCGCGCTGAACTCGTCCTGCTCCTCGCGGGTCAGCTTCAGACCCTCGGTGTTGGCCTGGTCGGTGAGCGCGCCCATGGCCTGATCCGTGAACGCGTCCCACAGGCCGTCGTACGCCATCGAGTCCACCAGCGTGGTGTCGCCGTACTTGAAGCCTTCGCGGGACTTCGGCAGCAGGTGCGGCGCGTTCGTCATCGACTCCATCCCGCCGGCCACGACGACGTCGTACTCACCGGCACGGATCAGCTGGTCGGCGAGCGCGATCGCGTTCAGCCCGGACAGACAGACCTTGTTGATGGTGATGGCCGGAACGTTCATCGGTATGCCGCCCTTGACCGCGGCCTGGCGGGCGGCGATCTGGCCGGCGCCGGCCTGCAGCACCTGGCCCATGATCACGTACTCGACCTGGTCCGGCGAGACACCGGCCTTCTCCAGGGCACCCTTGATCGCGAACCCACCGAGCTCGGCGCCGGTGAAGCCCTTGAGACCGCCCAGCAGCCGCCCGATCGGGGTGCGTGCGCCGGCGACGATAACCGATTGGTTCCGCGTGTCAGACATGTAGTCACGATACCTGCGACGGCACTGGTACGCGGCTGTCGATCAAGTCACACGCGCCCTGGATCGAGGGTTCCGGCCCCTAGGCTGAGGGGATGCATGGTGACCTTTTCGAGGCGATCGACCACGTCGGCATCGCGGTGCCCGACTTCGACGAGGCGGTCCAGTACTACGCGGACGTCTTCGGCATGAAGGTCGCGCACGAAGAGGTCAACGAGGACCAGGGCGTCCGCGAGGCGATGCTGTCGGTGGGCGGATCGGGTTCGTCGATCCAGCTGCTCGCACCGCTGTCGGACGCGTCGCCGATCGCCCGGTTCCTGACCAAGCGCGGGCCGGGCATCCAGCAGCTCGCCTACCGCGTCCGCGACCTCGACGCCGTCTCCGCGACCCTGCGCGAGCGCGGCGCCGAGCTCCTGTACGACGAACCTCGCCGGGGTACGGCGGGGTCCCGCGTGAACTTCATCCACCCCAAGTCGGCGGGCGGCGTGCTGGTCGAGCTCGTCGAACCTGCCTAATCCACCGGCCCAGTGTTACGGCTCGCCGACAGGGTGTGACGGCACGCGCGGAGCCCCTTTTGTGTGGCCTTGGGCGGACTACGCTGTTCGGGTGCTGAAGGACAGCGCCACCGACTTCCTGCACGGTGCGCCGGCCGGGTTCCAGCACGACGCCTTCGTCTATGCATCGGACGAGGAGTTCGTGCGACTCGCCGTGCCGTTCGTGCGCGCGGGGCTGGCGGCGGGGGAAACGGTCGTGGCCGTCGTGCCACCCGAGCGGATCGCGCTGCTGCGCGCGGCCCTCGGACCGGAGCACACACAGGTGCGGTTTATCGATATGACCGTTGCCGGGGGCAACCCTGCCCGCCTGATCCCGCTCTGGCGGGACGCCCTCGAACAGAGCGCCGGCGTTCCACTGCGCGGACTCGGCGAGGCCACCTATGCCGGCCGGAGCGCCGCGGCGTACGACGAGGTGCTGCTGCACGAGGCCCTCACGGACATCGCGTTCGCCGACGATCGCTCGTTCCAGCTGCTCTGCTGCTACGAGGCGTCGATCGGATTCGACCCGACGAGCACCCACTCCGGCGCGGAAGCCCTGGCGGAGAAGGTGTTCCGTACGCCGTTGAGCGACGTACCGGATCGTGGTGAGCGCTGGGAGTTCGGGCTGGCCGATCTCGTGAACGTACGGAACTGGGTGAACGCGCAGGCATCGTCGTACGGAGTGATGCGGGACCGCCTGGACGATCTGGCACTGGCGCTGCACGAGATCTGCACGAACACGATCCGGTTCGGCGGCGGGCGCGGGACGCTGTCGGTGTGGGTTGCCGACGGCGCGCTGATCTGCGACGTGGCCGACCGCGGCCGGATCGACGACCTGCTGGTCGGGCGCGTGCTACCGCCGCTCGACGGACTCGGCGGGCGGGGTGTCTGGCTGGCGAACCAGCTCTGCGATCTGGTCCAACTGCGATCCGGCGAGGACTTCACCCAGGTCCGGCTGCACACGCGCCTGCGGTAAGACCCCGGCGATAGGACCACTGACAACGGTGGACTGATCGAGTGACGGTCGTCTCACCCGCCGTTCGCTGTGTTACACGGCACAGCCAGGCGTGCATACTCAGCGGTAAGTTCCGCTCACCCACACCGCCTGTGCAGGAGGTACACGTGAAGCAGATCCTCGACGCGATCCTTGCCGGTGACAGCGCGGCCGTCGCCGGGCTCGACGTACCAGATCACTACCGGGGCATCACCGTGCACGCCGACGAGGCGGGCATGTTCGAGGGCATGGACAGCAAGGAGAAGGATCCGCGCAAGAGCCTGCACCTCGACGACGTACCGACGCCCGAGCTCGGGCCGGGTGAGGCGCTGGTCGCGGTGATGGCGAGCGCGATCAACTACAACACCGTCTGGACGTCGATCTTCGAGCCGGTGTCGACGTTCTCCTTCTTGAAGCGGTACGGGAAGCTCTCGCCGTTGACCGCGCGTCACGATCTGCCGTACCACGTGGTCGGCTCCGACCTCGCGGGCGTCGTACTGCGCACCGGTCCCGGTGTGAACGCGTGGAAGCCGGGCGACGAGGTGGTCGCGCACTGCCTGTCGGTCGAGCTGGAATCGCCGGACGGGCACAACGACACGATGCTCGACTCCGAGCAGCGGATCTGGGGTTTCGAGACGAACTTCGGCGGACTCGCCGAGATCGCGCTGGTGAAGTCCAACCAGCTGATGCCGAAGCCGGCCCACCTGACCTGGGAAGAGGCCGCGTCGCCGGGGCTGGTGAACAGCACGGCATACCGGCAGTTGGTGTCCGCGAACGGCGCGAACATGAAGCAGGGCGACGTCGTACTCATCTGGGGCGCATCCGGCGGACTCGGGTCGTATGCCACCCAGTTCGCGCTGAACGGCGGGGCGATCCCGGTCTGCATCGTGTCGTCGCCCGAGAAGGCGGAGATCTGCCGCGCCATGGGCGCCTCGTTGATCATCGACCGGTCGGCGGAGGGGTACAAGTTCTGGTCGGACCCGGTGACCCAGGACCAGAAGGAATGGAAGCGGTTCGGGGCGCGGATCCGGGAGCTGACCGGTGGCGACGACCCCGACATCGTCTTCGAGCATCCGGGTCGGGAGACGTTCGGGGCCTCGGTGTACGTCGCGCGGCGCGGCGGCACGATCGTGACGTGTGCGTCGACGTCCGGATTCATGCACGAGTACGACAACCGGTACCTGTGGATGAACCTCAAGCGAATCATCGGCTCCCACTTCGCCAACTACCGCGAGGCCTGGGAGGCCAACCGGCTGATCGCTCGCGGGATGGTGCACCCGACGGTCAGCAAGGTCTACGCACTCGAGGAAACGGCGCAAGCGGCGTACGACGTCCACCGCAACCTGCATCAGGGCAAGGTAGGCGTCCTCACGCTCGCCCCGACCGAGGGACTCGGCGTACGGGACCCTGCACTGCGGGCTCAGCACGCGGACGCCATTAATCGCTTCCGCAACAGGTAGTTGCCTCGTCTCCCCCGATTGGGCGGTTACGGGGTCCTTCTGACAGGCTTAAGGTGGGGGATTCAGTGAGCCGCCAGAAGGGAATCTCGGGAATGCCTGACGAGTCGAGCCTGCCGTTCTTCGACCGTACGGCGACAGCGGCCGGGGGCTTCCCGGTCAGTCGCCGTGGGTACGACAAGCAGGCGGTGGACGACTACGTCCGCGCGCTGGAGATGCAACTCGTCGAGGCCCGTGGCCGCGCCGACAACCTGCAGGCGAGTGTCGCCCCGATGCAGCAGCAGCTGGACGAGACCCGGCGCCAGCTCGACGCCAGCGCCAACCCGTCGTACGCCGGCCTCGGCGACCGGGCCGCACAGATTCTCCGGCTCGCCCAGGACCAGGCGTCCGAGGCGCTCGAGGAGGCGCGTCGCGAGGCCGAGGAGCTGCGGGCGAACGCGGCCAAGGAAGCAGCCTCCAGCCGCGCAACCGGCGAGCGTGAGGCCGAGGACATTCGCACAGTCGCGCTGAACGAGGCGGACAGCATGCGCCGGACCGCCGAGGGTGATGCCGCCGAGCTTCGTCGTACCGCCGAGACCGAATCCGCCGAGGTGCTGCAGGCCGCCCGCCGGAAGGCGGAGACGCTGCAGCTGACGGCCGAGTCGCAGGCGAGCACGCTCAAGAACGGCGCGCTGCACGAGGCGGAGAAGATCCGGACCGCGATCCAGCGCGAGTCCGCGGCACTGCGAGCGCGGCTGGCCGACGAGCGGGAGCAGCAGGCCAAGGAGCTCGCCGACAAGCACCAGCAGATCGCTGCCGACACCGAGAACCTCACCACCCAGATGAAGGAGGCCGCCGAGGCCTCCGAGCGCCGGGTCGCCGAGGCGACCGAGCAGGCGCGCAAGATCCGTGCCGAGGCCGAAGAGTCTGCCGAGCGGACGATCTCCCGCGCCCGCCGCGAGGCCGAGCAGCTTCTGACCACGGCCCGGACCCGCGCCGAGGCCGAGCTGGCGAACGCGGCCGACGAGGCCGAGCGCTCGCGAACGATCGTCGCCCGCGAAACCGAACGCCTCGCCAAGCGCCGCGACGGCATCCTGACCCAGATCGCCGGCCTGAACGAGATCGCCAGCAACATCGCCCGCCAAGCCGCCGAGCTGGACTCCGAAACCGCCGCCCCGCCGTACACAAGCCCCTTCACCCGCCCGACCGAACCTCCCGCGCCTCAGGCAGCCAACCCGTTCGTGGAGCCGGAGGGTGCGACCAGCCCGTTCGCCGGTGGGAGTACGCCGGCTCCGAGCGAGACGTCGTACGACGAGGACGAGGTCGGCCCCTTCACTGGATCGAGCCCGTTCGTCGGGATCGGTGCGGGTGACGCCCGGGTCGACGAGACGCGGATCGACTCCGGACTGCGCGTCGACGCGAAGGACGTCGACGACCTCGCCAGCAAGACCGCCGGCGGCCCCGCCGATCCTGACGACGGCGACGACGGCGACGACGGCGACGACGACGACGGCGACGACCCGGCCGACTCGACCAGGATCGACGAACTCCGGCTGGATGACCTCAAGAACGAGGAGACTCGGGTGCAGGCGGGACCGGAGGGTTCGGCCGCCGACGACGAGAAGACCGACGAGGCGAAGTCCGGCTCGCGATCCCCGAAGGACAAAACGACGTGACGCCACCCGGCGACGAAAACTCCACAGCGAACACCGGCGAGCTCGCCGAGGCCACCCTCGAAGCCAGGACCGCCGCCGCCGTAGCCCAAGCCGCGGCGGAAGAAGCCGACGACTCCGCGCACGACGCCAAACAGTCCGCGCGCAAGGCGGACGAATCCGCCGACGAAGCCGAGGACTCGGCGGAGGACGCGGACAGCGCCGCCGACAACGCGAAGGACTCTGCGCAGTCCGCGGAGACGTCCGCCGTGAAGGCAGCCGACGCGGGCGAGCAGGCTGGAGAAGACCTCGCCAACGAACTCCTGATCGACGAGCGCCACCCGGACGTCGGTATGGGCGTGCCGGGTGCGCCGTTGCGACGTTCGAGCCCGTTCATGTTCGGTTTCTTCGCGGCTCTCGGCGTACTCGTCGCCTGGGGTCTGTGGAACGCCGCCGGCCAGGCCCGCTCGGTCCTGATTCTGTTGCTGGTGGCAATGTTCATCGCCGTCGGCCTGAACCCGCTGGTCGAGTGGTTCATGCGCCGCGGCCTCGGGCGTGGTGTCTCTGTCGCCGTCGTGTTCCTGTTGATGATCCTCGCGGTCGCCGGCGTCGGCGTCGCGATCGTCCCGGTCGTCACCGACCAGATCAACGGCCTGATCAAGAACGCACCGCAGTGGCTCGACCTCCTCGAGAAGTCGAAGACGCTGAACGAGCTCAACAACCGCTACCACTTCATCCAGAAGGCCCAGGACTACATCCAGGACCCGGCGCTGGCGCAACGCGCGTTCGGCGGCATCCTCGGCGTCGGCAAGGTCGTCGCGAACGCTCTGTTCAACACCTTCACCATCCTCATCCTCACGCTGTACTTCCTCGCCTCCCTGCCCACGGTGAAGCGAGCCGCGTACAGTCTCGTGCCGCGTTCCCGTCGTACCCGCGTCTCGATCCTCGGCGACGAGGTACTCACCCGGGTCGGTGGCTACGTCAGCGGCCAGTTTCTGGTGGCGCTGTGCGCGGGCGTCCTGATGTTCATCTTCCTGGAGATCATCGGCCTGCGTGAGTACGCCGTCGCGCTCGCGATCGTGGTCATGTTCTGCGACTTCATCCCGATGGTCGGCGGCCTGATCGGCGTCGTGGTCGTCGCCCTGATCGGGTTCACCGACGGCCTGGGCACCGGCATCGCGTGTCTGATCTACGGCATCGTGTACCAGCAGATCGAGAACTACATCGTTGCCCCCCGCATCATGCGCCGGGCGGTAGACATCCCCGGCGCCGTCACCGTGATCGCGGCCCTCCTCGGCGGCGCCCTCCTCGGCGTCGTCGGCGCCCTCCTGGCCATCCCGTCGGCCGCCGCCATCCTCCTCATCATCAGAGAGGTCTGGGTCCGCAAAGCCGACGCCTCCTAGGCCCGCGCCACACCTCCACACACCACTCGCTTCACACAGCACCTCTTCTTCGGACAGCAGCTCTGCTATACACACCAGCTGTCTTCACGTAGCAGCTTTCTTCACGTAGCAGCTGTCTTCACTTAGTAGCTGTTCACAGCTCTCTTCACACAGCAACTCCCTGCACACAGCAGCGTCGCGCGGATCTCGCGCGGCGCTGCTCGTTTGTACGCCCCCGCGCCGCACAACCGCCCTTCAGCTTCTCGAGCCGAGCGTGACCTTCTCGCCGACAACAGACTCCTACACCATTCGAGGCCGCTCCCCGATGTGAAGTTTCCCCTTGTGGATAAAGGATTATGAGCCATCCAAGATTTTGCACGCACCGGCTGGCGGCGTAGAATAGAACACATGTTCGACGGAGATCTCACCTCGCTATCGACGACCGACCTGCTGGAGTCGGCCGCCGATCACCGCGCCGAGATCAACCGCCTCGAAGCCCGCCTCCTCGAACACGCCCAACTATTTGCCGACCGCCACCACCCCGACACCTGCCCACCTCGCCCCGGCCGTCACCTCGGTCGCGATACTGCCGGCGGCCGGGAACGCGGAATCGTTCTAGGTGGCGACGGCTGCCCCGAGATCGCCGAGTTCGCTCCGGCCGAGTTCGGTGCCGTGCTCGGGATGTCGACCTACGCGGCCGCGGCCTACATCGGCGAGGCCCTCGCACTCCGGCACAGATTCCCCCGGATCGGCGCCAAGGTCCAGGTCGGCACCGCCACCGCCTGGCGCGCCCGCAAGATCGCCGAAGCCTGCCACGACCTCGACCAGGACTCCGCCGCCACCGTCGACAAGCGCCTCGCCCGCAGCGTCGACACCGTCACCCCACAACGCCTCGAAAACATCGTCAAGGCCGCCCAAGCCCACGCCGACCCCGCAGCAGCCCGCGCCAAGGCTCAGCAGAAGGCCCGCGAACGCGGCGTCTACGTCGGGCGCTCCGACGACCACGGGACCAAGTCCATCCACATCCGCACCGCCTCCGGCAACGCGATCCGCTACAAGGCCGCCCTCACCAGCATCGCCGAAGCCCTGAAGATCTTCGGCGACACCCGCTCCACCCAAACCCGCCTAGCCGAAGCCGTCGGAATCAGCGCCGACCCCCGCTACACCCAAGAACTCCTGGCCCAAGCCCAAGAACACCTCCGCACCAACCCCCACCCCACCACCACCACACCCCCCGTCACCCACCCCGCCCCAACCACCGCCCCCACCGAAGCCAACCCCGCCACCCCAAAGGCCAACGCAGCCCCGCAAGCCCGCACCCACCCCCGCCCGCACTGCGGCAAACACGCCGACCCGCCCGGCAGCGCACCCACTGACCCGCGCAGTGGCACCCACTCCGGCACACACACCGACCCGCACGGTGCCACGCACGAGGGCGCGCACGGTGACGCCGACCTGATGACGCCGCGGGGCCTCCACCCGAACGAAGCCAGGCAGCGGCAGGACCACTCAAACTCCAAAGACCTTCCGAAGAACCCGACTAACCACGACCAGCGACCGAAGAACTGGACGGACCATGACGAGCAACTGGCGAACTGGTCAAGTGAAGACGAGCCAGGCCCGTACGCCGAGGCCGATCGCGAAGCCCCTCATCCCAGTGAGGGCGACTACCCCGATCCACTCGACAACCCCAGCTCCACGCCAGTCGAACCATTCGACCCTGGCCTATGCATCGAGCCCGACGACGGCGAACCCATGGACCCCACCGCCCAACGAGCCCTAGCCCTACGCCTCGCCCAAATCAAACAAGACGCACACACCCCCACCCGCACCAGCCGCTCCAACCGCACGAGCGGTACAGGCGGCACGAGCAGTGCGGGCAGCACGAGTTCCCACGGCACGGGCAGTACGAGCAGCGCGGGCGCTCACCTACGCCCCGGCCAGACCGAGATCTACGTCCACCTGACCGACCACACCCTGGCCACCGGCACCGGCGTACTCCGCGCCGAAGCCATCGGCCCCCTCATCGCCGACCAACTCACCGAACTCATCGGCCACGGCCCGTACACCGTGAAGCCCATCATCGACCTCAACGACGCCGTCAGCGTCGACGCCTACGAGATCCCCGACAAGATCCGCGAACGAGTCAAGCTCATCCACCCGATGGAAGTGTTCCCCTACGGCACCCGAGCATCCCACCAAGCCATCGACCTCGACCACATCCAGCCCTACGACCCGGTAGGCCCACCAGGCCAAACCAGCACCCAAAACCTCGCACCCCTCGGCCGCCGCAGCCACCGAGTGAAGACCCACGCCCGCGGCTGGTCAGTCCAGCGAATCGACCCCAGGACTCTCCAATGGACCACACCCCACGGCTTCACCTTCCAAGTCGACCCCACCGGCACCCACCGAGTCGCCCCGTCCAACCCCGACACTCCAACCTGACCAGACCAAACAGGAACAACCCCGGAACCGCAGCCAGCCACCAACCCACCACGCCCAAGGCAGCAACCAGCCAAGCTCCCAAGCCCGTCTCATGCCATGACTCCGATGACGACGGGATCATGCTGTGCATGCGACATCCGTGCCATGACCGGGAGCTCGGGTGTGACCGGGAGCTCGGGTGTGACCGCAGAGATGTGCCAATGAGTACGGGGTTTGTGTTGTGATTTCGGATATCGTGCCGTGCGCCGCCGAGCTCGTGTCGGGATCACGAAGCTTGGGCCGTGACTGCGGAGTGGGCAGCGACTGCCATAGGCGCACTCGGCGATGTCGCAAAATGCGGAGTCTGTGGCTACTGAATGATCCCCGGAAGGACGACCACGATGGATCACCGCCAAGCGACCGGCCCCGTCTCGGACGACGACCAGACTCCTCGGGTTCGGGTGTTGATGATCAGTGGGCCGGTGGGCGTAGGGAAGACGTCTGTGGCTCACGAGATGTTTGATCAGTTGAGTGAGCGGGACATTCCCCACGCAGTCATCGACATCGATGCTCTCGGCATCAGTTGGCCGTTCGGAGACGGTGATCCGTACAACAACCAGATGGCCATGCGGAACCTCGCCGCCGTCTGGTCCAACTTCGCGGCAGCTGGCGCGACCCACGCCGTACTCCCCCGCGTCATCGAGTCCGAGGCCGACCTAGCGCCGTACCGCGAAGCAATCCCCGGCGCCGACATCCGGGTCTGCCGCCTGATCGCCACCCAGGACACCCTCCGCGAACGCATCACCACTCGCGAAACCGGCTCCTCCCAAGAAGCCCTGCTCCACCGCGCGATCCAACTAGCCCAGTCCCTCGAAACCTCGCCCACCGACTTCACAATCCCCACCGACGGTCGCACCCTCCCAGCCATAGCCCAGGAAGCCCTCACCAAAGCCGGCTGGCTCTAGCTATGGGCCGGCGAGTTTCGTGACCTCCACGCCCACGCCAGAGTGAAAGGCGCACGCCCGGGGGTAGCCGGCCAGACAGCCGCGCGTGGTCATGAGCGCCGTGTAGTAGTCGATGTACCGAAACCCATAGGTTTCCCCGCGCGCGAAGGCCTGGTGACGGATAGCGGAGATCCAACGGTAGAAGGCTTCGTCCGGGATAGGGACGTACTGCGTAGGCCGGAAACCTTCCATGTCTTCCCAGTTCTCGGCGTGCAGGAAGGTACGGACCGAGTGCCGCGGGAGCTCAGCAAGCCTGCCCAGACCGTCGGCGGAGTCAACGGGGAGGCCGGCCAGGAAGCGGGCGCGTTCTGACAGCGAAGCCGCGTGTTCGTGATCCCGGTGGATGCTGTGTTTCCAGTGAGTGATCAGAGTGTCCGGCTGTTTCGAACGGATCAGACGCGCCACTTCCACAGCAACCTCGTCGGTGTCGGGGAGGAACCCGTCGCTGTGCTCGAGGACCACGAAGTCCGCGCCGATCGCTTCCGCGAACGCCGAACCCTCGGCGACCTTCTGCTTCTTGTACTCGGCCGGCGACAGCCGCGGATGACCGCGCTCCCCTGGGGTCAGCGCGACGATGGTGGCATCGGCTCCCTCCAGGATCAGCTTGGCAAGGGTCGGACCGGCGGTCAGGTCCATGTCGCCGATGTGCGCCCCGATCGCGAGCACTGTTCTGGTCACAACGGTCTCCTCACTTGAGGCCACTGAGTACAACAGCGACACCATGAGCTGCGGCCAGAACCACCCCAGCGGTCATGCGTGGAGAACTTACCGACGCCGTTCGGCGAAGGTCAATGGATTACGGACAAACGTTTTCCAGAGCCGCGGCAAGCAGAGTCAGGGCAGGAACGGTGTGAGCGCGGCGAGGAAGTCGTCGAGGCGTTCGGCGTGGACCCAGTGGCCGGCTTCGGGCACCTCGGCGTACTGGACGTGCGGGAAGTACGACGCGATGGTCGCGCGGTGATCCTGCTGTACGTAGTCGGATTTGCCGCCGTAGATGAAGAGCGTCGGGCCGTCGTACGTGAGCCCTTCGACCGCCGGCCATCCGGAGATTGCCGGCAGGGCCGCCTCGATCACCGGAAGGTTCGGCCGCCAGCGGGCGCCGTCCGCGTCGAGGATCAGGTTCTGCAGGAGAAAGGCGCGGGTCCCTGGCGTGGGGACCGCCGAGACGAGTTGGGCGTCGACGTCGGCGCGGCGGGTGACGGACGACAGGTCGGCGTTCCGCATCGCCTTCGCGTACTCGACGAAGGCGGGCGGGTAGGCGACCGGTGCGGCATCGACGACGACCAGCCGCTCGACGACGGCCGGGTACTGAAGCGCGGTGAGCATCGCCGTCTTGCCACCCATCGAGTGACCGACGAGCGCGACCGGTCCGAGACCGAGCGACTCGATCGTCTCGCGGACGTCGTCGGCCATCTCCGGATAGCTCATCGTGTCGGTGTGCGGCGACGTCCCGTGGTTGCGCAGGTCGAACGCGAACACGCGATGCTGGTCGGCGAGCCGACGGGCTGCAGTCATCCAGTTCCGCCCGGACCCGAAGAGCCCGTGCATCACCACCACCGGCGAGCCAACGGACCCGTACGACGTCACCGGGAGCTTCATCAACGCACCTTTCACGACCGACGTTGCCAGCAAGCAGTGTGCCAGTGGCGCCGCTCGTCGAGGGACTGGGCACCGCCGATCGCGGCGAGCAGGCTGGGGCTCTCCGGCCAGACGACGACGTGCGGTGTCACCGGCGGGATCTGCTGGTCGCATCCGGGGCAGCGATACGACTTCGCCGACGCGGAGCCCGACACGCGGCGGACGTTCCACGAACCGTCGGACCGCTCTTCCCGGGACTGGGTACCACCGAGCAGCGGGCCGGGGCGGAAACGCCCCCGGGCCGAGGGAGTGGAACTAAGC